>JAIRRK010000119.1 GCA_031256015.1 Dysgonamonadaceae bacterium | reverse complement strand
ATTCCTTTCAAATCAAGAGGAATGGTTTCCGAGATGAAACGATTTGCTGCGTTTACAGCCGGAGATTTTTCGGTTAATCCGAAATCGTAAATAAATTCACTTTTACCGCTTTCTCCGATTAACAAGGTTTTAAATTCGGGGTTTTTATTCAGAATGCACTGATTAATCCAATCGGAAGACCAATCGGCTTTTTCGTCAATCGGGATTAAGCAATTTTCGAAATAATAAGCTATATCCGATTCATCGCTTTTTTTAATCAAAATTCGCGAAGAGGACTTCTCTTTTGAACCCCAAACAATCGAATTATAAAAATCGGCTTTCGTTATCGGGAAATATTGTTTTTCTTCTCCCTCAAAATATTCATTTTGAAAAACGAGAGTCATGTTGTCGGTTCTTCCCCAACCTGCCGCATTACCGGGATAATAATTCGCAAAAGTACAATGTGTAAAAGAATAATTTCCACCGATCATATTCAGCAATGCACTTTGCGAATTACTGAATTCGCAATTCTCCGCTACGATATTACAATTGACCGAGTGAATTAAAATACCTTTGAAATTCGTAATAACAACATTTTTCAATTTCAACTTGAGTAATTCCGGATCGGAAAGCTCACAGTTTAATCCGTGTATTCCGTTGCGAATATAAACGTACTCCAGTTTATTATTGTAACTATCCGAATCGAAACGGAAACCTTTCCATTGCCCGGGTACTCGATCATACGGAATATCGGGAATAAGATTATCCAAACGGTCTCCTCGGAAAAGAATCGGTTTTTCCAAACTTCCTTTAGCAGTCAAAGTTCCTTTTACTATTATTTCAGAATGGTTGTGCATATAAAAAATCGCACCTTCCGGTATTTGTACATGTGCACTTTTTTCAATAACCAAACTGTCGTAAATCACATAAGGTTTTTCATTGCTTAATACAGAATCCGAATCCAAAATGATTCCTGTCCAAAGAAAAGCATCTTGAGCTGAGGCTTCCAATAATACTTTTTGTTGAACTCCGTTGGTGACAAAAACAATATAATCTGTCATATTTTGAGGCGTATTCATCCCCGTTTCGGCCGGTTTTGCATTGATTAATACAAAAATACTGTCATTGGATCTGATTTCAACATTGTTTAACGAAACGGCTGCTTGTCCGTCAACATTCATTTTAAATTCACTCTGCTCGCCTTTTTCCAAATAAATTGTTGAAATCAATAAATGGTCGGAGTTTTTATTGTAAACTTTAAATGCCCTATAAGAAGTACTTATTGTTGAAATAATTGTATCAAAACTTATTGTATCCGTCGAAAAAGTCAAGCGATGATCGGAATTGGTCGAATAATCTTCAAAACCATCATCACAAGAGTAAGTGAAAAAAAAAATAATCGGAATAAAAAATATCAAACGTAAATGATGCATAAATTGAATGTTCAAACTATAATCCGTTTCTTAATGAATAGAACGAGATTTGTTTCCTTTTATTTTATTGCAAAACAATATCCGCCATTTCTTCTTAATTAATATGGAAACGACGGATAAGTTCGGATTAAATTTCTTTGACCGGAATTTCTTTCAACAGTTCTATCAGAAAATTCCACCATTTTTCTACGGTCGAGATTTGAAGCCGTTCGTCCGGAGAATGAGCTCCGATAAGAGTCGGCCCACAAGAAATCATATCCAATTTCGGATTTTTCACTAAGAATAAACCACATTCCAATCCGGCATGAATGGATACGATACGAGGTTTTTCACCAAACATGTTTGTATAAACATGTTCCGAAACTTTAAGAACAGGCGAATCGGTATTCGGTTTCCATCCCGGATAACCATCTGTAAAAGAGACTTCTGCTCCGGCCAATTGAAATACGGAACGAACCCTATTCGCGATATTGTTCTTTGAAGAATCAGTCGAACTTCTCTGACTTGTTGTTACTACAATGGTATTCTTTTCTTTCATTTTTACAGAAGCCAAATTAACGGATGTTTCCACTGTTCCCGGCATATCGAAGCTCCATCCCATCACTCCGTGGGGCATTGCATAAAGAGCCAAAATTAAGTTTTTCCCTGTCCGGCTATCAATTATTTTGGCCGGAGCTTCAGTCGATCGGATATTCAATTTCACATTTCTATCCTCTTTCGGAAGTTCATTCAACAAATCTGCCTGTAAGATATTCAGCAACACGCTTGCTTGTTCTTTTTTCGAGAAAGAAATTCCCACGGTTGCACTTGCTTCGCGAGCGATGGCATTATGTAAATTTCCGCCGGCTATTTCCGCCAACACAATAGGAGATTCCTGCATCAGAGAAAATAAATATCGAGCAAGAATTTTATTTGCATTCCCCAATTCTTTGTGAATATCGCTTCCGGAATGTCCTCCTTTCAAATCCGAGACGTTCACTTCAAACCAAAAATAATTTTCGGGAGCATCTTCCGATTGATAGGTAAAAGTTCCTAACGTATTTTTTCCTCCTGCGCAACCGATACAAAATTCCCCATGGTCTTCATTATCCAGATTAATTAAAATATCCCCCTGAAGAAAATTCAAACCGATGGAATTTGCGCCATTCAATCCGGTTTCTTCATCCGTTGTAAAGAGTGCGATAATGGGTCCATGTTCAATTTCATTGGAAGCTAAAACGGCCATTGAAGCGGCCATTCCTATTCCATCATCTCCTCCCAGAGTAGTTCCTTTCGCTTTCACCCAATCACCGTCGATATAGGTTTGAATGGAATCTGTTTCGAAATTAAATTGAACATCCTTATTTTTCTCACAAACCATATCTACATGTGATTGTAAAATAACCGTTTGCAAATTTTCTTTCCCCGGAGTGGCCGGTTTTTTAATCATAACGTTTAAAGCATCGTCTTTTCGTGCTTCCAAATTATATTCCTCGGCAAAAGACAATAAATAATCGACAATTTTTTCTTCTTTCTTTGAAGGACGAGGAATTTTCGTGATTTGATCAAAAAAGTTCCAGATTAGATGTGGCTTTAATTCTTTTACTTCCATTTTATATCATTTGAATTGTTAAAAAACCTGTTTCAATAGTCAAAAACTCGAATTTGAAACGATAAAGAAATAAAAAAAAAGCATAATTATCAAGAAAAACTTATTCATTAAGGATAAATTCGCTTATATTTGCGTTCTGAAAAGAAAATAACTTTATGGTAACCGTTATTTTACTCTCATTCATATTGATTCTCTTCAGTATATTGCTGCTGGGAGTCAATGTTTTTTTCTCGAAAAAAAGAAAATTCCCGAATACGCATGTAAGCGGAAATAAAACACTGAGGGAAAAAGGAATTCATTGCGCGATAACCCAAGACCGAGAAGCGCGAAACAGAAAAAATCTCTTTGACTTAATCGAAAACAATTAAAATATCCACATTTATTAATTCAATATGAAAAGAACGAAACTCATTATCAAAGGATTATTTACACCAATTGCTGTAACATTGTTATTTGTTCAATGCAACAATAAACAAACCGATACAAATTCGCCTGTCTTGGAAAGTACAGCAAATGGAGAGGTTACGGTTCCTGCGGGTTATTTACCCATAGCGTATGTTGATTCCGATTCGATACAAATTCACTTCGATTTTTATAATGGTTTGATCGGCACTTACGAAGATAAATTAAGCAAACAGCAAACCGAGTTTAATAAAAGAATTCAGAACTTTCAATCGGAAGCCGAAAAATTTGAAGAAAAGCGTCAAAACAATGCTTTTTTAACTCAAGAGCGTTTTGTTCAAGAACAAACACGTCTTCAACGAATGCAACAGGAAATTGAGAAAAGAGGAGCACAAATGGAGCAAGAATTGGTGCTGGAGCAACGTATGATTCAACAACAATTATCCGATTCGTTAGCTGTAGGAATAAAAGAATTCAATACTCCGCAAAAATATCAAATGATATTAACCAAGTCGGGAAATAACATTGTTTTATATGCCGACGATCATTATGATATTACCAATGATGTTATTGATTTTCTGAACAAACGCTTTAAAAGAATGGAAGAATAATCGTTTCAAAGAGACATTGACCGGAGGGTGTCGGAGCTAATCCGATGCCCTTTTTTATTCAGAACAATGGATATAAGAATTGTTATTCCGTGTTATAACGAACCGAATATTTTTTCAACGATAGAAAGTCTTCGGAATTGTGAAAAAGACCATTTCACGGTCGAAATAATTGTTGTAGTCAATTCATATATTATTTCTTCCGAGGAAATAAAGAATCTGAACAGAAAAACGTTTCATGCACTTCAAGAATATGCTCGGCTTTATGATTCTCCCGATTTTTATTTGAGTCCTTTTTTGGAAGAAAATCTTTCAGGACATCAAACGGGGGCCGGACTTCCTCGTAAAATCGGGATGGATAAGGCGGCTGAATCATTTTTGAACGAAAAAAATAACAAAGGAATTATTGTCAGTTTGGATGCGGATACAACCGTTGATAAAAATTATCTTGTCGAGATTTATCATTCGTTCAAAAAATTCAAGTTGAAATCCGCAACGATAGAATTTCATCATCCGGTTGAACATTTGGAGAAAAACGACAAAATACGTCAGGCAGTCGAATTATACGAGGAATATTTACGTTATTATCGATCAGCTTTGGAGTATATCGGATATCCTTACGCTTATTATACCATCGGTTCCGCCTTTGCTGTCACGGCTGAAACCTATCTGCAAGCGGGAGGAATGGGGAAACAGCAGGCCGGAGAAGATTTTTATTTTTTGCAGAAAGTGTTTCCTTTGGGAAAAACAAAATTTATCGAAACAACACGGGTTTATCCGTCTGCTCGGATTTCGGATAGGGTTCCTTTCGGGACAGGGCCTTCCATCAGTAAAATGCTTGAAGAAACCGAGATTAAAAAATGGTCTTATCAAATAGCCGCTTTTTCCGAGTTAAAAGATTTTTTCCGAATAACCGAAACTTTTTATAAACTTTCGAAAGAGGAGATTATGATCCGTTGTTCAACATTCCCTTCACATTTATACCGATTTCTTCAAAAAGAGGGATTCTTTGATAAAATGGTCGAGATCAATCAACATACTTCCACTCCGGAAAGTTTCCGCAAACGTTTTTACGGTTATTTTACCGCATTCAAAATACTGAAATATCTTAATTTTATTCATCCCGATTACTACGAATTAACTGATGTGAGAGAACAATATCGCCTCTTGCGGGAGATAATGAAATAATTTACAACGGCATCTTTCAAAGAATATCTTATAAATCACTGACTAAAATTTGAAATAATTCATTTTCCCACCGAATTTGATAATTATGACGATTTAGAAAATCATTCATAACAATAATTCTTCTTTTTTTATATTCATAATTATCTTCTGAAGTGGTATCGTTGTATCGAGGAGCAAAAGTAGTCCAATATCCATTCAACGGTTGGCATTTTTGCCTTAATACAACAGGCATTTTATCCGTTAAACTTTCGGCTTTCAATAAATTTTTCTCGAAATTATTGGGATCGTAAACCCATACCCACGAATTTCCGGTAAACGGTATGGTTTGGGTTAAATAATGAATCATTGCCAAAGACTCAAAACATAACATACTGTCTCCGGGAGCCACATAATCATCCAGTACATTTAATAGTTCATTCATTATCTCGCTTTTCACTTTCGTTGTAAATGTAGTGGCTAAATTATTATCAATTGAATACACTTTTTCAGTTCTTATTCCTTCATCATAATATGCCTCAAACATAACCCTTCTAAAACTAAAAAGAAGGAATAAAAAAACGATGAGTATTAAAAATGATAGTAAAAAGGAATCTTTATCTCTTTCTTTTTTCAACAGTATACGCCAATAGTGACCAAAAGCAATGAATGTTGCCAACCATAAAGATACAGGTCCCATTATTTTTATTCCGGTATCACTGCCAAGAGGAAGATTTTTATAGAGTTTGTTTAATACCATTTTTTTATAGAGTTTGCTTTATCAAATTTATTTCTAAATTTTTTTAATTATATATTTACGGTTACCGGATTAAAATTTATTCAGGTAACTTTCATTTGCATATTCAAGTAATTCTTTATCTCCTCGACTATCTCCATACGCCGTTAAATAGTAATTCGTGCGAGTCGGGAAAACTTCGGATATTCGATTTACTTTCTCCTGCCCGAAACAATTTTTGCCGAAAAACTTACCCGTAATCTTTCCATGAATAACCTCTATCCGGGTTGCCAAAACATGATCGATATTATATTCGGAACTCCACGGATAAATCCAATTTTCAATAGAAGCACTTGCAATAACAATTATATCTCCTTTTTCCGAATGTTTTTTTATGGCATCTAAAGCTTTGGGTCTGATTTTAATTTTTGATGCAAAATCGGCACAAAATGAATTGAATGTATCAATATCCCATTCTTTGTAAAAAAGAGAAAACAATATTTGTTTTGCCCGATAGTTTTTTATCAGTTTCAATTTGAATGCTATAAGAACAGGAGATAATATCAAAAGATTTATATAATACCTCCAACCATGAGTAAATTTCAGAAACTCGAACAATGTGTCTTTTTGAGTTATTGTCCCATCAAAATCAAAAACCGCAATATTTCTCATATAACATAAATAATTACAGCAAATGAACATATCCACAGAAGAATACAAACTTGGATAAATCGATCTTTGATTAATATTTTAGTCGGACTTCCGCTTTTATTATCCACTATTGTAAGTTGTAAATATCTGAAAATTCCAAGAATAACAAATATTGATGTTATATATACATAATCACTCCCGAAACGAGAAACAACTTCTTCCGAAACGGTATACATGATGTAAGCAACAATTGTTATGGTTGTAGTGATTATCAATAAAGCATTCAGGAAAGTTTCATTGTATCTGATAATATTCCGTCTTCCTACAATACCCGTATCCGTATAAATTCGAACATCGTCCAATCTTTTGGCGAATCCTAAGAATATTGCCAACAGAAATGTCATAATTACGATCCATTGCGAAAGAATAACATCCCCGGCTATCCCTCCGATAAGAATTCGAATAATAAATCCTATCCCTATAATAAAAACGTCAATGATAGCTATCTTCTTAAGTTTAAAACAGTAAGCTATATTAAGAATCAAATAAAAAAGAACAACTAAAATGAGAGATGAAGGTAATTTGCCGAAAAACAAAATACAAAAGCCTGCTATTAGCAGCAATCCTATAATTACCCATGCTGTTTTAACTGATATTTTTCCACAAGCAATCGGTCGGTTCCTTTTCTTCGGATGTTTTCGATCATCATTTACATCAATAATATCATTCAAACAATATATGGCGCCGGTTAATAAAGAAAATCCGAGAAAAGCAAATAAACAAGCACTAAGGCGAGTCCAATCTCCTAATTGTTTGTCAAAGAATAATGGCAGGAAGATGAAAAAATTTTTTACCCACTGATGTATTCGTAAAAGTTTTATTATTTCAAACATAACTGCGACTTCAAGTCTATCTTTTTATTAAATAATTTACATATCATTTATTTAACAACAAAAGAGTTATCCAAGTTTTCGGACAACTCTTTTTTGTTGTTAATTTAAGAGTAAGTTTACTCTGCTTTAGCTTTATCTTTATCTTCTTGCATTTTAGCTTTCAAGTTCACCAACTCGGAAATATCACCTAAAGTTGTTTTTTCCATTGCAGGCTGTTGAGAAATTTGTTCTTCTTTCTTCGCCTTTTTAGTGGTTTTCTTTTCTGCATTCGCTTCTTTTTTCTCTGCACGTTGTTCGTCTTCGAAGATGCGGCTGTGAGAAAGAATGATTCTTTTGGAATCTTTATTGAACTCAATTACTTTGAAATTCAATTTTTCATCTATTTGAGCTTGTGAGCCATCTTCTTTTACCAAATGTTTCGGAGTTGCAAAACCTTCAACACCATAAGGCAAGGAAATAACGGCACCTTTTTCCAACAATTCGATGATAGTACCTTCGTGAATGGAACCGATTGTGAAAACTGTTTCGAATACATCCCAAGGATTTTCTTCCAATTGTTTGTGGCCTAAGCTTAAACGACGATTTTCTTTGTCGATTTCCAAAACTTGCACTTCAATATCCGCTCCGATTTGAGTAAATTCAATCGGATGTTTGATTTTTTTAGTCCAAGAAAGGTCCGAAATATGAATCAAACCTTCAACACCTTCTTCTATTTCCACAAAAACACCGAAGTTTGTGAAGTTACGAACTTTTGCAGTGTGTTTCGTTCCGACAGCATATTTTTCTTCGACATTTCCCCATGGATCATCTTTCAATTGTTTGATACCCAAAGACATTTTTCTTTCGTCGCGATCCAAAGTCAAGATAACAGCTTCCACTTCCTCTCCGACTTTCATAAAGTCTTGAGCACTTCTCAGATGTTGAGTCCAGCTCATTTCCGAAACGTGAATCAAACCTTCAACTCCGGGAGCGATTTCGATAAATGCACCGTAATCAGCCATCACCACTACTTTTCCTTTCACTGTATCTCCGACTTTCATATTTTCATCCAAAGCATTCCATGGATGAGGAGTCAATTGTTTCAATCCGAGTGCAATTCTTTTTTTATCGTTATCGAAATCAAGAATAACCACGCTGATTTTCTCGTCCAATGTAACTACTTCCTCCGGATGAGTTACACGTCCCCAACTTAAGTCGGTGATATGGATTAATCCGTCAACACCTCCCAAATCGATGAACACACCGTAAGAAGTGATATTTTTAACTACACCTTCCAAGATTTGTCCTTTTTCCAATCCGGAAATAATTTCTTTCTTTTGTTGCTCCAGTTCAGCCTCTATTAAGGCCTTGTGAGAAACAACGACATTTTTGAATTCCTGGTTGATTTTCACCACTTTAAATTCCATGGTTTTATCCACGAAAACGTCGTAATCTCGAATCGGTTTCACGTCGATTTGAGAGCCCGGCAAGAAAGCTTCAATACCGAATACATCGACTATCATACCGCCTTTCGTACGGCATTTAACATAACCTTTAATAATTTCATCGGTTTCAAGAGCCGTATTGACACGTTCCCAAGAGCGAGATGCGCGTGCTTTTTTGTGAGAAAGGAGTAATTGTCCTTTTTTATCTTCTTGGCTTTCAATGAAAACTTCTACTTCGTCACCTACTTTCAAATCCGGATTATAACGAAACTCTGTCATTGAAACAACTCCATCCGATTTGTATCCGATATTAACGATAACTTCTCTTTTATTCATTGAAGTTACCTTACCCATCACAACCTCTTGGTCGCTGATTTTGTTCAGCGTTTGACCGTATGTTTCAATCAATTTCTCTTTACCTACGTCACCGTAAGATTCTCCTTTTTCGAAAGCATCCCAATCGAAATCTTCTTGCGTGGCTTTGACCGTGGTTTCTTTTTTCCCGGTTTTTTTTGCCGGAGCTTTTTTAATTTCCTCTGTTACCGGTTCTTCGGTTGCTGCTTTTTCTTCTTCTGCGGGAACTTCTGCGGATACTGCTTGTACTTCTTCTGCCGCTATCTGCTCCTCTTTTTTAAGTTCTTCACTCATTTTTGTTAATAAAATTTTAATTAATAAATTAGACTTTATGTTGTATGAAACGGCTGCAAAGATATAATTTAAATTTCTGATTATCAACTTTCTTTTTTTCTTTTTGATGAAAAGGATTACCGAAGCTTACCCGGAAGGATATTCCTTGTGAAAAAATTAAGGTACCTGCCACCCTGATTTAGCCGGCAATCCTCGATTGATTTCTTCTCCGTAAGCGGTTTTATTCAAAAAGTATTAACTTTGCATCTTTATTCACTCATTTAAGATATTCGGAATGATTATTAAGAAAGCAGAATTTATTATAAGCAATACCGACCCGACACAATGTCCTCACGACGGAAAACCGGAATACGCGTTTATCGGGCGGTCCAATGTGGGAAAATCGTCTTTAATAAATATGCTCACTCAGAGGAAAAGCTTGGCGATGACTTCCTCAACTCCCGGGAAAACACAGTTGATAAACCATTTTTTAATCAATGATGAATGGTAT
>JAIRRK010000116.1 GCA_031256015.1 Dysgonamonadaceae bacterium | reverse complement strand
TTCACCCGATTCCTATCGAAGTACAGCTCTTCTTTTTCGGGAATGGCAATTCGGTAAATCTTGGAACTGCTTCGCGGTATTGTTATTTGCGTATCTCTTAACCAAAGATTATAATCTTTCAGAATCATGTAATTAATTCCGTGAGTCTTGGCGAAAGCGGCTAAGTCGGAAATATCGGAAGAAACATCAACGTAGTTTACGTTCACGAGAGGATATACATCTTCTTTTTTGAGAATGAATCCGTAACGTTGAGGGTTCATGAATATCTGTTTGACGGCCATGATTCGAAATACATAACGAGACGATTCCGACACTAACAGTAAATCGAATGCCGAATCGACATATTGTTTACTCATCTGAGTTGAAATTCGATTTGTTCCGGCATTGTAAGCAACGGCTACGTCAATCCAGTTCCCGAATTGTTGATATGCGTCCTTTAAATAGTTGCAGGCCGCTTCCGTCGCTTTGATTGTGTGATAACGTTCATCGACTTCGGAACGGATTTCCAGTCCGTAACTTTTTCCGGTGGTTTCCATAAATTGCCATAATCCCGCTGCTTTGGCGGGAGATAAGGCTCTTTCATCCAATCCGCTTTCGATGACGGCTAAATATTTGAAATCGTCCGGGATTCCGTTCTTTTTCAGAATGGGTTCAATCACGGGAAAATACCGATTGGCTCTCTTCAAATACAATAATGTTGTGGAATGAAAGTAAGTGAAACTGTTGATTTCACGGTCGAAACGTTCTCTCATATCCAGCCTTTTCAACGAGATTGTTTGATTGCAAAATTCTATATCATCGGGAACGGGAACCGAAACCGTAAATGAATCTACAAAGGGTTGCTTTTCGATGAGTTCTTTCGTGTCCTTGCTGCTTATCAAAATAAGTGTAAGGAGGGTAATTGCAATTAAAAGAAGAAATAAAAAGAGATAATTTTTCAATGAAAACTTATTATTGGTCGGCATGTGACAGGTGTTTTTGTTTACTTGTTTCGGGCACGTAAAATATTTATATCGCCGTTTATTTTATAGGTTTTTCCGTCGGCACCTCGGGCTTCTACAACAATGAAATAAACTCCCGTAGGGACGTATTTTCCGCTTACTTTTCCGTCCCAACCTTGGTCGGGGTCGTTCCATCGGTACAGCAAATTTCCCCATCGGTTGAAGATGGATGCTTTGAAACTGATTAACGATTTGTGTTTGACTTTGTATATGTCGTTGTCACCGACGGAACTTCCCGGACTGAATGCGTTGGGTAGTTCGAGCATCGATTCTTCGATAAAGATAAGAAATTCGTAAGGGTCGGATTTGTATCGGCAGGAAGAGGATAAAAAGGTACTTCCCAGTTCCAGTTCAACCTCATACGTTCCCGATTGCGTAAATTCCGGTTCGCAAACCGGAGTGGTGTATCTGAAACTTTCGCTTGTTTCGCGCTCTCCGGTCGCCGGATTGATTTTGAATATTTTCCATAAATACATCGTCCCCTGAATGTCGTTTGAATAAGCTTCGAATCGGACGGAAACAGGAGCATTGCTTCCCGGTAAAGGATTGTTTTCCGGGGTGTATTCATTCTCCGTTCCGTCTTTATCTTTCAGATAAGCGAAAGTGTGTACTTCGAATGTTTTAGCTTCGTATTCTCCGGTTGTTTGATTTTGTCGATAATCGAAGTATTCGGCAAAGTCATCGCCCCGCAAAGTGAAAGAAGTGTTCATTAACGGCGCATCGGGCAGGATGATTTCGGAAAGAGGACCATTGCAGGCCTGTTCTTTTTTCCCGGTAACGAAAAGATTGTCTTTCCAAACCAAATCGTTGTACTCCAAATGAAATTTGCGCAATAATTCTTTCCGGATTCCGTCGGGCGTTCTGTATGTTAATTTTTCGGCTTCCATGTCGATAATTAATCTGATCGAGAGGCATTTCCCCGATAAATTCTCTTTGTCTTCATCTTCTATTATCTCTTCCGAAAAATTCAGACTATGAATAATCGGTTTGTATTTACTGTAATCGATAATCCAAACATAACGGGTTTTACTGCTGTTTATTTCTCCCACGAAATAGGCATAGCCGTCTTCGATACCGGTAACGGCCGAACTTTCCGAATCGATAATCGTGGAAGTTACCGGGACGGCTTCCGTTGCTCTTGTCCGGTATTTGTACCATTGATGCCTGTGAGAAGGAATGTCTTTTGAAGTGAAAGTGATTTGTCCGGAAGTTAATCCGTCGAGCAGATAAACCCGGATATTATTTCCTTCTTCGGCGGGATAAGGTTCTTTGGAACCGCCTGTTACCCGGTAATCACAATAAGCGGGTAAAGCGAAAAGTAACAATATTATGTAAAGTATGACTTTTTTCATGTTTCAAAATTAAGAATTATTTCTAACTTTGCATCTTGTCCGAACAAATAAACTTAAGATACAGCTTATGTCAAAAAAAATATGGATAGCGATATTCTTCATTACTATTTATTCTTATAACGTAAAATCGGAAGAAGCATTTTATCCGGAGGTAACTTTTTCTCGTTTCCGGAATCAGGACTCGTCACAAGATTATTTTTTTCATACCATCGAACGAGGTCAAACCGTTTATTCCATCGCCAAAATGTACGGAGTAACCGAAGATGATATTTATCAACTGAATCCGGGCGCGGATACAGGCATACAGGCCGATAAACAATTGAAAATTCCTCAAAAGTCGGGCTCTTATCTGTATCATACCATTCAGCCGAAAGAAACGCTTTATTCCGTTTCGAAAAACTATTATATGCAGGGAGAAGATATTATCGAAGCTAATCCCGGATTGTCCGTCGCCACATTTACCATCGGAAAAATAATCCGCATACCGACGAATAAAGTAACCACTCCGCCGGATGAGGAAAACGAAACTTACAATAAATTGCTTACGAATACCTTGCTCAATCAATCGAAAACAGGGGAAGAGATTCGGACAGTGAAAGTGGCTTTGCTTTTGCCTTTTCGACTGAACGAAGGAATCACTCCGGAAAATGCGGGAAACGACCGGATGGTTGAATATTACGAAGGGTTTCTCCTTGCCTTGGAAGATTTGAAAAAGCAAGGTATTTCGGTTAATTTGCAAGTTTACGATACCGGTTTGAAAACCGATATGATTCCGTCTATCCTGGAAAAAGAAACAATGAAAGAGGTGAATCTGATTATCGGAGGCCTGACCGCCGAACAAATTAAATCGATTTCACGGTTTGCTCAATCGAATAATATACCTTATGTGATTCCGGTTACTTCGAACAGCGAGGAACCTCTGAATAATTTTTCCGTCTTTCAGATTAATACACCCCAATCTTATTTGTATTCAAAGGCTTCCGATGCTTTTTGCAATCAATACCAACATTCCAACATCGTTTTTTATATATCGGACAGCGATAAAAATAAATTGGACTTTATTCGTCTTCTTCAAAAGGACCTTACGAGCAGAAATATCTCTTATCAGGTGATTACCGACAATCGATATTTATCTTCCGAAATAAGACGGAGCCTCGATGACTCGAAAAACAATGTTTTTGTGCCGAGCGACGATACGGCCGAAACATTCGAACTCCTCGCGGCCTTGAGAACAGTCAAAGAAACCGAGCCGAATACTTCCCTTTCGCTTTTCGGGTATCCGGCATGGCAGGCTTATGCTTCCGATGTATCGGCCGATTTTTCCCTTTTGAATACCGCTTTTTTCAGTGTTTACTATGCCAATCCCACTTCGCCGAAAGTCAAAGCCTTTTACGGCAGATACGCACGCTGGTACGGACGCGAATTGATAAGTATTTATCCCAAATACGGGTTGTTGGGCTACGATACCGGAATGTTTTTTATCCAATTATTAAACAGATACGGAACCGCCTACGCGGCCCACGTAAATGAAATGAATTATTCCGGCATACAAACCGATTTTCATTTCGAACGAGCCAATAATTGGGGCGGATTTATTAATACAAACCTTTATTTTGTGGAATTTAATCCCGATTTTACGATTAACGCCAAACAGATTAAATAAAAGATGAAAAAAATCGCATTGGGATTTATTCTTTTACTCGGAACGGTTTCCTTATACTCTCAGAACACGGATTTTAAACCGGAGTTTGCTTACGGAATAACCGGAGGCGTTACTCTTTCCGGGGTGCGGTTTGTTCCGTATGTTGCTCAAGAGAAAATCCTGCAAAATCAAGCGGGCGTTGCGCTGCGATATATTTCCGAAAAAAACTTCGGATTCCAAATCGAATTGAATTATTCGAACAGAGGATGGAGAGAATTAACGGATGAAGTCAGAAAAAACAGGTATGCACGTTCGATTTCCTACATCGAACTTCCTTTCATGACTCATATTTATTTCGATATGGGGAAACGGGTGCGGGGTGTATTTAATCTGGGGCCTCAAATCGGATACGCCGTCGGCGAAAAGTTAGTGGAACGAGTGTTGTATGCCGAACCGGCCGGGTATTCAAATGCCGAATCGTTGTACGCTTCGGGCAATGTACCCGATTATTATTTCCGGGATATACAACGAAAGTTCGATTACGGAATTATCGGAGGCGGCGGTATTGAATTGAAAACGGGAATCGGCCGCTTCGTTCTGGAAGGAAGGTATTATTTCGGTTTATCGGATGTGTTCAACAATGCGAGAACCGACTACTTTCAGGCTTCTGCCAATCAGGTAATCAGCATTAAGCTTACTTATTTAACTTCCTTGTTTTAAAAGAAAAGGAGGGCACATTCCAAAACCGGCGCGCCTCGAACAGTCGTTCTTCTTTCAAAAAACGGCAAAAAAATCGGAGAGTTTAATAAAATATTGAAAAAAATCATTAGTTTTGCAGCATAAACTAAACATATCCGTCATGCGACTAATAAATAATATAAACCTCACGAACATAATAAGTAAAGAAAGCTTGCTTTCTCTTTTATCCGGCGCAAAGAAAGCCGTTTTTCACAAATATTTAATAAGTAACCACAGAATATCTGCCGTAAGACAATTAAACTTTATTGTAGGACAACTAAAGTTTTTCGGGAGACCGATAAAGTTTTTCGGGAGACAAATAATCTTTTTCGGAAGACAAATAATCTTTTTCGGAAGACAAATAAAGTTTTTTGGAAGACAAATAATCTTTCTCGGAACAGGCTGCACATATCGGCACGACAGTGTGCCATGTGCAGGGCAGATGCACAACTCCGACTTTTAATGATTTAGATAGATGATTTTATAAGCTTT
>JAIRRK010000094.1 GCA_031256015.1 Dysgonamonadaceae bacterium | reverse complement strand
TCCAACGAAACATCCTGAAAGATTACATAAGGAGGCACATCCAATCTTTTGGACAATTTTTTTCTCAAATCTTTCATAATCGAATACAACACCGGATCGACTGCACAAGAAGCACCTCCTCGCGCCGGGGTATCATCCGGAGTATCGTCTTCTTCAAAATCGTTATCTTCCGTAATTTCAAAAGAAGTCGGATTTTGAAGGTATTTTTTTCCTGCCGGAGTCAATTTCAACAATCCGTAATTTTCGATTTCTTTATCCAGATACCCCGCAATCATGGCTTGACGGATAACGGCATACCAAATTTTCTCATCCTCTTCTTTTCCCGAACCGAACAGTTCCAATTCTTCATGTTCATAAGATAGCACTTCCGAGGTTTCTTTTCCTTGCAGAATATTTATTATATGATCTGCCTTAAATTTATTATTCAATATTTCAACGATTTCTAAAACCGATATTAATAATTCTTTCGCTTCCACTTGTTTTTTAGGGTTTAAACAATTATCACAATTTCCACAATTTTCTTCAGTATAATTTTCTCCAAAATAATGCAACAGTACTTTACGTCGACAGACAGAAGTTTCGGCATACGATCGGGTTTCTTCCAACAGTTGTTTTCCTATTTCCTGTTCCGAGACGGGTTTCCCTTGCATAAATTTCTCTAATTTCTGCAAATCTTTATTTGCATAAAAAACGATACATTTTCCTTCTCCTCCATCCCTTCCGGCACGTCCTGTTTCCTGATAATATCCTTCTAAGCTTTTGGGAATATCATAATGAATAACATAACGCACATCCGGTTTGTCGATTCCCATTCCGAAAGCGATTGTAGCCACAATTACGCCAATTTCTTCCATCAAAAATTTATCTTGATTTTCAGAGCGTGTTTGAGAATCCATTCCGGCATGATAAGCCAAAGCATTGATTCCGTTTGCTTTTAGTATTTCCGTAAAATCTTCAACTTTTTTTCTGGATAAACAGTAAACGATACCGGATTTATTCGGATTGGATTTAATAAACTTTACAATCTCTTTATCTATATTTTTATCTTTTTGCCGGACTTCGTAATACAAGTTCGAGCGATTAAAAGACGATTTAAAAACAACGGCATCCATCATTCCCAAATTTTTCTGAATATCATGTTGCACTTTAGGAGTTGCCGTTGCGGTTAATGCAATCAGCGGCCGTCGGGCTATTTCATCTATTATCGGTCGGATGCGTCTGTATTCCGGACGAAAATCATGTCCCCATTCCGATATGCAATGAGCCTCATCTATCGCATAAAACGAAACAGGAACTTGTTGAAGAAACTCCACATTTTCGTCTTTGGTAAGCGATTCGGGAGCCACATACAACAGTTTTGTTTTTCCTTCTTTTATATCCGATTTAACTTTATCAATTGCCGCTTTATTCAGGGAAGAATTCATGAAATGAGCAACGCCATCGTCTTCGCTGAAGTTACGCATGGAATCGACTTGATTTTTCATTAAAGCAATTAAAGGAGATATAATAATCGCCGTGCCTTCAAGAAGGAGAGAAGGCAACTGATAACACAGCGATTTTCCTCCTCCGGTTGGCATCAGGACGAAAGTATCTCTCCCTTTCAAAAGGTTCTGAATAACGGCTTCTTGATTTCCCTTGAATGTTCCGAATCCAAAATGTGTCTTTAAAGCTTCTCTCAAAAAAGTCTTCTTCCCCATATTCGTTCACTAAGAAAACATATTCCTTTCGTGACAAAGATATATTTTTGTCTTTAAATAAAGCAACAATTGAAGCGGTTTTTTTTCAAATTCTTTTACTCCGATTTTTGATGTTGATAATCGGCTTTTTCAATTTTGCTTTTGGCATAATCGAGTGTAATATGAAGTGTTCTCTTTCCGGAAGAAGGGTATTCAAACATCGCATCAATCATAATGTCTTCAGTAATGGAGCGCAAACCTCGGGCACCTAATTTAAACTCAATCGCTTTATCGACGATATATTCCAGTACTTCTTCGTCGAAGGTTAATTGAATTTGATCAATCTCAAATATTTTGACATATTGTTTGATTATCGAGTTTTTTGGCTCAGTGAGAATATTCCGAAGAGTTGCTCTATCTAAAGGCTGCAAATAAGTCAGAACCGGAAGTCTTCCTATAATTTCGGGAATCAATCCAAACGATTTCAAATCTTGAGGAGCAATGTATTTCAATAAATTATTTTTATCGATTTGTTTTGTTTTGGCACTTGCGGCATAACCCACCACTTGCGTATTCAATCGCTGAGCAATTTTCTTTTCTATTCCGTCAAAAGCTCCTCCGCAAATAAACAATATATTTTTCGTATTTACCTGAATCATTTTTTGCTCAGGATGTTTTCTTCCTCCTTGAGGCGGAACATTCACGATAGAGCCTTCCAACAATTTAAGAAGTCCCTGTTGAACTCCTTCTCCGCTTACATCACGTGTAATAGAAGGATTGTCACCTTTCCGGGCTATTTTGTCTATTTCATCGATAAAGACAATTCCTCTTTCCGCTGCTTCCACATCGTAATCGGCAACTTGCAACAAGCGGGTCAAAAGGCTTTCGATGTCTTCGCCTACATATCCGGCTTCGGTAAGTACCGTTGCATCAACGATGGTAAAAGGAACTTTCAACAAACGAGCGATTGTTTTAGCCAACAATGTTTTCCCTGTTCCCGTTGAACCAACCATGATGATATTCGATTTTTCAATTTCCACTTCATCATCGGTTTTTTGCTGCATCAATCTTTTATAATGATTATAGACAGATACCGACAAATAGCGTTTTGCCGCATCCTGACCAATTACATATTGATCCAGAAATTCTTTTATTTCTTTGGGTTTAGGAAGTTGTTCCTGAGGAATATAAAATTTATTATCTGTTTTATCCGATACTTTTGTTTCCGAGATAATTTCATAAGCGCGTTCGGCACATTCATCACAAATAAAACCATCTATACCTGTAAGAAGCAGAGCTACCTCTGCTTCTCTGCGTCCGCAAAAATTACATTTCCGGAGAGTTTGTTTCGCCATACATTCAATGTATTCATTTGCTGATGTGCCGACATGTCAACGATGTTTTGTTTCATCCGCGAATCAGCCAATTAATATTACTTTTTTGTTAGTATTTGATCAATCATTCCATATTCGAGAGCTTCTTGAGAAGACATCCAAAAATCGCGGTCTCCATCTTGAACAACTTTTTCGTAAGGTTGTCCGGAATGTTCGGAAATGATTGTATAAATTTCTTTTTTAACTTTTAAGATTTCCCGAGCCGTAATCTCGATATCGGAAGCTTGACCTTGAGCACCGCCCAAAGGTTGATGAATCATCACTCTGGAATGTTTTAGCGCAGAGCGTTTTCCTTTTTCTCCGGCTACCAAAAGAACTGCAGCCATTGAAGCAGCCATTCCCGTACAAATTGTAGCTACATCGCTTGATATAAACTGCATTGTATCGTAAATTCCGTATCCGTCGTACACCGAACCTCCCGGCGAATTGATATAAATGGAAATATCTTTGCCCGGGTCAGACGAATCGAGGAATAACAATTGTGCCTGAATAATATTGGCTACATCGTTATTGATTTGTGTTCCCATAAAGATAATGCGATCCATCATCAAACGGGAAAACACGTCCATCTGAGTCACATTCAATTGTCGTTCCTCCATAATGTTCGGAGTAATCATATCGTTTGAAATGCGGGTGTATTTGTCCAAAATATTGGAGTTGATGCCCAGATGTTTGGTCGCATATTTATTAAATTCGTTCATCGTGTTCTGTTTTTAATTATTAATTCCGTTTATAAAAAGGACTCGGTTTGTTTATTTCGCTTCAAACATTTTTTGAAATTCTTCCAAAGTCACCGTTTGAGGCTTCAATGTAACCTGTTCTTTCAATACGGCAATGAATTTATCCTCTATCACTTTATTTATCAGATTGCGAACAGATTCTTCTTTTTTCAACATTTCTTGAGAATAATTTTCCAACAATTGTTCAGGTACATTCGACATGCCGTATTGAGCGAATTGAGCTTTTGTCGATTGGATTGCACATTGTTTGATTTCTTCCGCATCTACTTTAATCTCGTTCTCTTTCGATATTTTTTCTTTAATCAAATGAAATTTAAGGTCTGAAGCTATTTGAGGATAATCTTTTTCGATAGCCTCTTCTGTTTTTTCCGGATTGGATTCTTTCATCCATCTTTTCAAGAATGCATCGGGAAGCCGAATATCTTTTGCTTTCTCTTCCAATAATTCTTTCGCATCGAGAATAAATTTATAATCGCTTTCCGGCGTTAATTGCTGTTCCAGATTTTCTTTGATTTTTCCTTTAAATTCTTCTTCCGAAGATACAACTCCCGGACCAAATACTTTATCGAATAAATCCTGATTTAATTCAGCTTCTTTATAACGAGTGATTTCCGCTATTTCGAGAGTAAAATCGTTTTGATAATTGTTCACCTTTGCTTTTTCTATCTTGAGGAACGAAGATAATTCCGCTTCGTGGCCTTCGTAAGCTTTAAAGGGATTAAAAGTGATTACATCTCCTTTCTTAGCTCCCATAAATTTAGCTTTTTCGGATTTCTTTTTTATATAGGAAGGCATCAATACGGCCGAATCATCTGTAATTCCGTTTTCTTTCGGTTTACCTGCTTCGTCCAATTCAACCAAAATTCCTTTAACCATGTCTTTTTCTTCCGTAGAATCCACTTCATCATACGTTCCGTAGTTCGCTTTGTAGCTATTGATTTGTTTGTCTATCATTTCGTCGGTTATCCCAATGGTGTAATAAGGCAATTTGGCACCTTTTGACAAATTGACATCTATTTCGGGAGCCAAACCCAAATCAAACGTAAACTCATAATCGGATTGATTATTAAAATCCAAAGGTTTTTGTTCGTCTTTACTTGGGAGAGGCTCTCCCAATACGTTCAGGTTATTTTCTTTTATATAATCACCTAATTTATCGGATACTAATTTATTAATTTCATCGACCAATACTGATTTTCCATACATTGCCTGAATACGACTCATTGGAACCATTCCTTTTCTAAAACCGTCTAAAAGCGCATTCTTACGTAAGTCTTTCAATGTTTTCTCAACGTGTGATTGATAATCTTCTTTTACTACGGCTATCGTTAATTTAGCATTTACAGGGTCGATGTTTTTTAATGTAATGTTCATTCTTTTATTCATTAACTTATTTATAATCAATTATTTTAGTTTTATATAAGAAAGGATGCAAAGTTAATTGTATTTCTTTTCAAATACAATAATATATCGAAATATCCTAATTTTATTATTCAAATCGAATCGTATTGGCCGGTGATATCTTTGCTACCAAATATGACGGACCGACAAGAATTACAAGCGTGACAATAAGTGTGCCAATATTAATCAGCAAAAATGCCCCAATCGACAAGTCGAGAGGCACTTGAGAAACATAATACGTTTCCGGATTCAATTTAAATAGACCCAAATGTTTTTGTATAAAATAAAGAACCAGAGCGATGATATTTCCCCAAAGCAAACCTTTTATTATCAAGAAACTTGAGATATACAGAAATATTTTCCGAATACCTGTATTGTTTTGTCCCAAAGCTTTTAAAATACCAATCATATTGGCTCTTTCCAAAATAATAATCAATAATCCTGAAATCATGGAAAATCCGGCGACAAACAACATGAGTACCAATATAACCGCCACATTGGTATCCAATACATCCAACCAAGTAAAAATCATCGGATTAATCTGTTTAATCGAACGTGTATAATACGGATTTCCCAAACGGTCGGAGAGAACACTCATCTCAAAATAAAGATTTTCCCATGTTTGATCCAATCGGTCGTAATCGTCAACCAATATTTCCAATCCTCCTACCTGATCCGAATCCCAGTTATTCAGACGGCGCAATTGTTTTATATCTCCGAACACAAACAGTTGATCGTATTCCGAAAAGTTCGTTTGATAAATTCCCTTGATTTTCAATCTTCGGGCGCGAACCTGTTCCTGAATAAAATAACAGATGAAAGAATCGTTTAGTTTTAAGTCCAATTTATCGGCTATATTTTTCGATATTAATACATCGTTCGAATTAGAATCGGGCAAAATGGTTAATGTAGAGCCTTCCAAAAGGTTTTGCTCAAAAAAGTTCCAATCGAAAGTTTCATCGATTCCTTTCAATACAACTCCTTGAAAGTGTTCGTCTGTTTTAATTACGGCCGGTTTAGTAATGAAAGGCTGGATGTGACGAACATTCGGCTCTGCTTTCAATTTATTTATCAAGGAATCGTTTACGACAACAGGATGATTTTCGTATATGGAGTTACTTTGAAAACTCGTTATTTGAATATGCGACCCGAAACCGATGACTTTATTCCGGACTTCTTTTTTGAATCCGACAACAATGGCTACGGCCAAAATCATCACAACCAAACCGATAGCCATACTTATCACGGCAACTCGAATAGCCGGAGATGAAACTGCTTTTTCTCCTTCTTTATCGCTGAAATAAATTCGTTTGGCTATAAAAAATTCGGGATTCACTATCAGGAGTTGATTTTTTTGTATTCTTCCAATGCTTTTTCCAAAACCAACATGGCTTTTTGTAATTCTTCTTTCTTCAACACATAAGCGATTCGGACCTCATTTTTCCCTAATTCAGGGTCGGAATAAAATCCGGACGCCGGGGCCATGAAAACTGTTTGACCTTCATATTCAAAATCGGAAAGACACCACGCACAAAATTCATCCGCATTTTCAACGGGAAGTCGTGCAATGGTATAAAAAGCACCCATCGGAATGGGAGAATAGACACCGGGAATTTTATTCAACGAATCAATCACAAAATTACGACGTTCGAGGTATTCATCATACACATCATTCATGTATTCTTCCGAAACATCCAATGAAGCTTCTGCTACAATTTGCCCCAAAAGCGGAGGACTCAAACGAGCCTGACAAAATTTCATTACTGTTTTACGGAGTTCCTTGTTTCGGGTAATCAACATGCCTTCTCTAATTCCACATTCACTGTATCTTTTCGATACGGAATCAATCAAAACAACATTTTCTTCAATCCCGATCAAATGCAAGGCACTCACATAGGGAGAACCGGTATAAATAAATTCTCTATACACTTCATCCGAAAACAAATACAAATCGTATTTACTCACCAAATCACGAATACGGTTCATCTCTTTTCTGGAGTACAAATACCCGGTCGGATTATTCGGATTACAAATCAATATTCCTTTTGTTTTTTCATTGATTAATTCTTCGAATTTCTCCAAGGGAGGAAGGGCAAAACCTTGTTCTATGTGAGAAGGAACAGCGCGAATCACCGCTCCGGCAGAAACGGCAAACGCCATATAATTGGCATACGACGGCTCCGGCACAATGATTTCATCGCCGGGATTCAGACACGCCAAAAAAGCGAACAATACCGCTTCGGAACCGCCGGTCGTGATGATAATATCATCTGCATTAACGTTAATCTTGAATTTGGAATAATAATGAACCAATTTTTCTCTGAAGCTGCGAAAGCCGTCACTCGGACTATATTCCAGTATTTTACGATCTAAATTGCGAACAGCTTCCAGTCCCGCTTCCGGCGTAAAAATATCGGGTTGACCAATATTCAAATGAAACACTTTTAATCCTCGTGCTTTAGCGGAATCGGAAAGAGGAGCCAATTTTCGGATAGGAGAAGCGGGCATCTCCAACCCGCGCATGGAAATATTCGGCATATCGTAAAATAGTAATTAATCGGCTACAAAAGTAAATCATTCCATTGTCATAACAAAATTTATCCTTATTTTTGCGGAACAAAAGTAATTTACTTGTCATGAGGATAATTCGTCGCCTACGGCCCGCCCTTGTTTTATGTTTTTCAATGTTCATTTTATCGTTTCATACTCCTTGTTTGTATGCACAAATCCTGATTGCCTACGGAGACTTACCGGATGAGGGAATAGAACAAATTTCGTTATCGCCGGAAGATTCGATTGTACTTAACCGGTACCTCGACTTTATTTCCAAAGACAAAAAACAACCGACTCCCAATCCGTATCTCCTTCCTCCGGTTTTCGACGGGAAATTCGGTTTCGAAGTGGCGACGCTTTCGCTCGATAATCCTTACGAAAAAAAGTCTTCTGTTTTTCCTGTTCTCAATGAGCGAGATTCCCTTCCGACGGAAATCCTCGGGAAAACAAAATTCAGAGAAAAGGCTTATCGTGATTTTCTCCGAAACAATATGCTTTCAGTGAAGTACACTTACAAAGATTTTGATAAAGAGGCAGAGAAAATAGAAGAAATAAAACCCAATTTCTTCAAGAATCTTTTTGCCATTGACCCTGAAATTGAATTAGAGAGAAGCTCCATCGATCAATCAACCCGTTTTTATCCCAAAAAGAGGTATTGGAAGGTAAGCGGAAGCAGTTTGCTGCAAATATCTCAAAACTATATATCCGATAACTGGGCGAGCGGAGGTATCGGAAGTTTCAGTTTGTTGAGTATTCAAAACCATACCGCCAACTACGAAAAAGGAAAGTTTCGATGCAATAACTTCATCGAGTGGAAATTAAGCTTTTACCGAAATAAAAACGACAGTGTTCCCAGAGTGGGAGAAGACTTGTTCCGAACCTACAGCGATGTCAACCTCAAGGCATTTCACAATAAATGGTCTTATTCTGCGAATCTGGAGTTGAAAACTCAATTGTTTGCCCATTCGGACGGGAATCCTCGATACTACAAATCAGACTTTTTCGCGCCTTTTCAAGTCAATATGGGTATATTGGGTATGAAATACGAAACAAAGAGTACGTCCTCCAAAAACAAATATCAGGTCGTTAATTTCAATGTCGACATTTCTCTGTTCTCTTTGCAATCGAGATGGCTTTTCGATGACGAGATTGACCCGATACGTCACGGAATTGAAAAAGGGAAGAATCACACGATTGATTTAGGCTCGACATTGAATTCGAAATTAACCGTTAATTTCAACAGACAAATATCCTTTGCCTCCCGACTCAAGTATTTCACCAACTACGAAGAGACTCTTGTCGAATCGGAGAATGAACTGAAGATGGCCTTCAATCAATTTTTTACGACACGTTTGTATTTGTACGCCCGATTCGATGACAGTGAGGATATTAAAAGGGATGAAAAGTTGGGATACCTCCAACTTAATCAACTTCTCAGTTTTGGATTTAACTTCACTTGGTAAAGGTTAGGATGAAACGAATCGCGGCTCATTACATTTACGCTCCTCCTCAAAAGGTTCACAAGCTCCATTACGTCGAATTGGACGAAAACAGGCGGTTGCGTAAAATATCTCCGCTGGAGAAGGAAGTTTCCGGAACAGCGTTTTTCAATGGTAT
>JAIRRK010000042.1 GCA_031256015.1 Dysgonamonadaceae bacterium | reverse complement strand
AACGGAGACATGGTAGGGCATACCGGCATTTACGGGGCCATTGAAAAAGCGGTCGTGGCGGTTGACGCTTGCTTGAAAGACACAATCGAAGCCGCAAAAGCAAACGGATACCAATCGATTATCATAGCCGATCACGGAAATGCGGATAATGCGTTGAACGACGATGGAACTCCGAATACCGCTCACTCTTTGAATCCGGTTCCGTTTGTCTTTGTTTCGGAAAATAAAGCCGCAAAGACTCGCGACGGTCGTTTGGCGGATGTGGCTCCTTCCATCCTTCACATCTTGGGCTTGGAACAACCAAAGGAAATGACCGGCAAGAATCTGATTGAAGAATAGGCCGTTAAATTAAAAACTAAGAACTAAGAACTAAGAGTTAAGAGTTAAGAGTTAAGAGTTAAGAGTTAAGGGGTGCAGGTAACTGCATCTCTTTGCTTTTAAATAGGTTTATCCCTCAACCCTAGTTGAGGACAACGCTCAACCTTAGTTGAGGACAACTCTCAACCCTAGTTGAGGACAACTCTCAACCCTAGTTGAGAACAACCCTCAACCCTAGTTGAGAGCGATTCTTTCATTACCTGAAAGTGTAAAAACAGGGCTTATGGGCTATTTGTGGAAATAATCGATTAATCGATTATTGAACAGCATCATTAATATAATAAATATAAGATAAGATAAACAAATAAAATAAGCTTGTTTTGCGGGATAAACGGCTTGCTTCAACTCCGGTTTGCCTATCTTGAGAACGTAAAAGCGCGCCTGATTGGTTAATTCGTAAACCACATACCCGATAAGAATACCGATTGCACTCCCGACAACTACATCGGAAATGAAATGAACCCCCAAATAAATGCGGGAATATCCGTTGACGAGAGCAAATATAATCAGGGTTCCCGTGAATAATTTGTTCCGGAAAAGAAGGGCGGTAAATGTCGCAAAGCCGAAAGCGTTGGCTGCGTGACTCGATATAAAGCCGTATTGCCCTCCTCCTCTGTAGCCCAAAACCAAATCGAGGTGTTCTTGGAACGCCGGGTGATAGCCGGGACGAAAACGCCGGAAAACAGGCTTGAAGAATCCCGACGAAATCTGGTCGCACAAAGTAACCACCAAAGCAACCGCAAGAAATGTAATGATGATTTCTTTCCAATTTCTTCTGTAAATAAAAACGAAAAGGAAACAGGCATAAAAAGGAAGCCATATCCATTTGTACGAATACAACCATAGAAAATGGTCCCAAAACACCGACTCGCTCCCCTGTAGAAAAAAGAACAGGTCTTTTTCAAATGTCAGTTCATGTTCTAACATAGCTGTTGTTCTTAAAAAAGAGGAGCAAAGTTAATGAAATCTCCGAGAACAGAATACTTTGAGCATAAAAAAGTGAATTTCTTTCTCTTTTATCGGAGTTTACTTACGTTCAATTTTTTATCCACGAGTATTCCGTCAACCATTTTCAGGTTGAACACCACCCTGCGTTTCGCCCTGAATTTGATGACAAACAAGTCTCCCGACCCTTCAAGAGGTTCTTTTTCTCCCAAATTAACGAAAGTAGGGTACAGGGCTTTCACTCCGTTGGTATGAAGACGGTCTTTTGTCATATTTTCCGTTTCTTTCATGTTCAACGTTTCGATGCCGATAAATTCGTAATCCTGAGGGTTGTAAGGCAAAGCAAAACTCAAAGCATTGACCGATTTAAGACTGTCGGCCGTTACCTTTATTTCCACCGACTCGCCTTCGCGGTAGTTTTGTTTTTCGGTTGTTAACCGAATGGCTCCTTCCATTTTATCCGTTCGTCGGGTTTGAACGCCTCCGTCCAATTGAACGGCGACATTCGATATGTCGTAAGCATCGATTAATCCGTTTCCGTTGATATCGCCGATACTCACGTAGCCTTCGAAGTCGGCATCTCCCATTCTCAACCCGGTGTAATTCATGTAAGAAGTCAAGTCGTTCCGGTCGATTTTTCCGTCGTTATTTATATCGCCCGGAAGATAACTTTCCGTTCCCGGCACCTTGAAGACATAGATTTCTTTTCCTGAACCGAAACCGCCTACTCCTTCGGTTATATTCAATTTGATATAACGCGCTGTCGGTTTTTCGTCGAATCGGAAAATCTTGATTTCATTGTTTCTTTCCCAGGTAAACGAATCGACTTCCACCCAGTTTTCTTTATCCATACTATACGATACCGATCCTTTCAACAGGGTTCCGTTTCCGGCATTATCGCGGGGGATGTAATGAAATTTATCTAATTGATTGATTGATTTCAAATCCATTACAAGGTCAAAAGGAATGGAATTCACACCGTGTTTCGTGTGCCATAGTTCGCCTTCTTCGAAGTCGAACAATTTATTCAGTGAACGCCCTTGATTTTCGGCTGTTGTTTCCCCCGTAATTCCTTTGATTGCAAACTCCAACGGATTGGATTTGGTTGTCGAGCCGAACGTTGCCCAATCGGATTGTCCGTCCCGGTTCACCGAACGTATTTTGAACGAATAAGTCGTTTCGGGGATTAAGTTTTCGAACAACAATTCGGTATCTTTAATGGTGGTATAATTTAATCCTCCAAATTCGATTTCGTAATAATCGGCATTATCGATTTTGTTCCAAGTCGGGTTTAATGTATAAGCTCCCGTGTTTTCTTCCGTCACTTGTGCCGTGGGAGCGGAGAGAGCACCGGTTTTAGCCGTATATCGGTTCAACGGAGCGAAGGCAAAACCTTCGACAATCAATTCCGTTTGATTGGCCGTAATATCGGAAGAAGCTAATTTGACCCGTAATTGAGGATTCTTTGTGATGGTTTGTTTTTCAAATTCACTTCCTTTCGTTGCGAATTTGTTCAGCTCGGGAGCCGCATCGTAGAAGAAAACATTTTCTCTTTTTTCGAACTCTTCCGATGAGTTGACTTCCACCGGTTTTATTTTGTTCTTACCGATTTTGGCTTCTACCTTTTTCGGTTTCTGAGTTACATTGATTCTGAACTCGGTGGCTTTGTCTTTCACGAATCCGTTGAAATCTCCCTTTGTCGGATGAATGGTTATCATTGCTTTACCTTTATCGACGGTTGACTCGATGAAAGTGGTTGTTCCTTTTCCGGAACGATATGCTTCCGTTTTTCCGTCATCGTCGTATTCGGTGAAGGAGCTTTTTCCGTAAGGATAACATTCGTAGATACGAAGATTCCGGTTGATTTCCGTTACATTATTATGAGGGTTTATCATCGGAATGACGGCTCCGTTTTTAACGAAGACGGGAAGTTTCCACAGAGGCGCATCGAAGTTATTGATGATGCGGTTTCCTTCGTACAATTCACCGGAGAAATAATCAATCCATTGTCCTTTCGGAAGGTAAATGCCGTTACGAATATCGTTCCCGATTGTATCGGACCGGGTGGCCCGGTAGATGGGCGACACCAAAAAATAAGGTCCGTATAAGAACTGATATTGAGTTTCCTTTCCCAAGGTATAAGCGTTGGGATATTCCAAGAACAGGGCACGAATCATCGGAAGTCCGTCGACCGCTTCTTTTGCGATGCTGTAAGTATACGGCATCATTTCGGATTTCATTTTCAGGTACAGGCGATTGATGGAAGTTGCCGGTTCGCCCAAAGCGTGAGGATACTTCTCGTTCGAGCCCCATCCGTCCATATTCAGTTGCATTGGGGTGAAGGTTTTCCATTGAAAGTCGCGTACATTTACGGGAATGTTTTTCCCTCCGAATATTCCGTCCATGTCCGAGCATATATTGGGGTTACCCGACAATCCCGATCCGATATAAGTGGGGATATGGAAACGAATGTATTCCCATACTCCGCCTGTTTGGTCGCCCGACCAGATTCCGGCGTAGCGTTGCGTTCCTGCCCAACCGTCCAGAGAAATGATAAAAGGACGGGCATTATCTCCGTAATAAGGTATGATGCGTCCCACATCGGCAACTCCGTTCAATCCGAACGAATAGCCGGCACCGACCCAAGCCACGTCGGTTTTCAGCACTCTCACGCCGGCGTCTCTTACTTCTTTCACTATATCACGTTGTAACAGTGCTTCAACATCTTCCTTCGGATGCAAATCCGATTGAGTCCATAACCCGATTTCCACTCCGTTTCGTTGAGCATAATCAGCCAGATTGCTTAAATTTCGGATATTACCGTCAATCGTTCCGGTTTGGCCGTAGCCTGCGCCGTAGCCGTCGTTCGGAAGCAGCCATCCCAGAGGCATGTCGTAGTTTTTATAACGGTCGATTACGGCACGAGCCGAAAATTGATAATTATTATTCTCTCCGTTCAGCGATTCTTTTATTCCGCCGTTATCTTTTTGACTTTCCTTGTATCGTTTTCCGTCTTCAAACAAGATACCGGTCGAGTCTTGCGCCCAGTAGTCGCGATTGTAAGCATTCAGGTGTCCCTGATAGAATCCGAACTTAGGGATTAACACCGGGTTTCCTGTCAACTGATAGAAATCGTTCAACAAAGGAACGGCTCCTTCATTTACCATAAAAAACACGTCCAGATAATCGGCTTCATGATACAAGCGAACAATTCCTTTCTCATTCGCTCCGAAATCGTATTTCCCTTTTTTGAAGGTGTACCACATCATTCCGTATCCGTTGGTTGACCAATAATAAGGATTGGGAGAAGCAACGCCTCCATTCGTCCAACTGTTTTGATTTTCGATGGCAATCGCTTTTCCTTTGTGGGAGAATCGTCCGTTTTGGACACCTCCTCCGTAGAAATATTCTTCGGGATTTTCTTTCAGAGTCAGAGTAACTTTATTTTTCTCGAATAAAGTCGGTTCAATTGTTTCAAAAGAAACCTTGTCGGTTTTTTTGTCGATTACTTTCATCAATAACGTTTGCTTATCCAATTGAATCGCTATTCGGGGCGTTGTGATTGAAACGATAAGACCTTCCGTTTTCACATTCAGTTCGGATACGGTTTGTCGAGGATTGTCGACTAATATTTGAGCTTCGGGTTTGGCGTTCGGATGACGTATAATACCGCCCGAATTATCCTGAAACAAACGAAAGATATTCTCTCCGTAGAAATCGAATGTCATTCGTTGATTTTCAGACAATAAGACATCCACGGCAGTCGGATTGATTTTTTTCGCTCCGATTATTGTTTGCGACTGTTTTTCTTCCTGAGCAAAACCGGAATACGAAAACAATAAGAATAAAGTGAGTACAAGTGAACTCCAATGAGATTTACTTCGATGGGTCATTAAACTTTTCATGTTTTTATTATAAGTGATTTGTGAATCAGTTTGCATAGTTTGAGTACAAAAGTAATTAAATTTACCGGTAGTTAAGCGACAAATTCAAAAGAAATGCGTTTAATTTATTCCTGAACAAACTTGCGATTATCCCAATAATATTCCGTTTTTTCATTCCTGACGGTTGCTTTTGCTTTTCCCCGGTCGTTTGAATCCGAGATTTGTGAGCTGTTATTCGTTTGGATTAATCTGTTACTTTCCTCATTGTAATCGAATTGCATCAACGATATATTCTGCGACAAAGATGAATCTTCGTAATTGTCGAAAAAAGAAGATGGAGGAACAACGGTTATGTAATTACTTGCGTTCAGTTTTTCCCAGTTCGCGGAATAAAACTCGATGCGACTGTCGCATGCCGGCGCACAAGTCGTCCGGATAAAACAATACAGTCGGGAATGGTCAGTAGGGAGAACAATGATTTGAATGTCGGTATTTCCCATATTCAGTCGGAAATAGGTTTCTGTCAATGTTTCGATAAAGAGATTTTCGTCAAGCTTATTCAACACGGATATTGCCGTATCGGAATTTGCCTCGTACGATTCTATCAGCTCTGTCCGACTTTCCTCACTTACCTCCTGCAGCATGTCGACCGGCATGGACAGGAATGCTTCTTTCACATTCCGGGCTTGTGCCGCGATTGAAAAAAAGCAAACGATGAATAATAAAAAACGTTTCATTTCTATTCTATTGAATTTGTGGCCCCAAATATAAGCAAAACATTCGTCATTCACTCCACTTTTAAGATTCAAATCACGAATTAAAAAGTAAAAGTGAATAATTAAGAATTGCTCCTGCGCGGAGCGCAGAAATCTGTAAGCTCCTTAAAGAGTTGCTCTTTAAGGAGCTTACAGAGGGTCTCTTATGCTCCCATAAGAGAGGTTCTTGTGTTCCCACAAGAGAGTCTCTTGTGCTTCCTTAAGAGAGTGTCTTGTGCTCCTTGAAGAGCGACTCTTTAAGGAGCTTACAGAGATAACCTTGTTTAAATGCAGTTTTCTGCGCGTAGCGCAACTCGAGGTGTCCTTTCCCGGTAGCCATCCTGCGAGGGGAGTGGTAGTCATCCTGCGAGGGGAGTGGTAGTCATCATGCGAGGAGAGTGGTAGTCATCCTGCGAGGAGAGTGGTAGTCACCCTGCGAGGAGAGTGGTAGTTGCATCAACTAATTAAAGTTTTTATATTTTCTTTGCCGGAAAAGCAAAAAGACGTATCTTTGTCGGCGTATAATGTTAACATTTAAGAAATGACGGACTTTCTCCACAATTGTTTTGCTATATTTAACACGCAATATTTGCGCGTTGCCGATATTTTCTTAAACACACACACACACACACACACACACACACACACACACACACACACACACACACACACACACACACACACACAC
>JAIRRK010000014.1 GCA_031256015.1 Dysgonamonadaceae bacterium | reverse complement strand
GAGCGTAGCGAGTTCCCGGATTTTAGCCGACCAATCGCTAGCGGGTCGCCGAAAAGCCAAGCCTTGATTTTTCTTGCTTCTTCTTTGTATCAAGACAAAGAAGAAGATTCAACCTGCGCTACGCGCAGATTTGAAGAAGAATAAAAAAAAAGAGTGCGCCGATTGACACACTCTCTTTCCCTTTTTATTAACACTTAAACATCGCCTTTATGGCAGTACGAAAATTGTTACACGGTTCCAATCATTTTGTTCAAACGGTTGAACTGTATCTCCATAATGTTTCAAAACTAAACGATCTCTCTTAATTCCGAATTTGTTTACCAATACCTTAGCTACAGCTTCGGAACGGTTTTTAGAAAGTCTCATGTTGTAAGAAGGATTCCCTGTTTTCTTATCGGCATAAGAAGCCAGTTCTAATTTTGCATTCGGATTATCAATCAAGTATTCAGCAGCTTTAGCAACGCTGATTAATTGGTTATCACGAACCACAGAACTATTGATTGTAAAGAATACCGGAGTTAATTCTTCTTTTGCGGCTACTTCTTTGACTATCACTTCCGGTTCAGGACATACAGGAATCGGAGGACAAATAACTTCCGGACGGTTACGTAATTCGTTGATTTCACGATTCAAAGCATCGATTTCTCTTTGATCATACATAGGAGCTTTGATGAAATGACGGAAATCGAAACGATAAGTCAAACCTAACAAAAGGTTAGAAATAACATCCGAGTTCAACGATTCGCCTTCTTCCCAACGGTCAAATCCTTTAGGAATATACAAAGCTTGTCCTTCCAAGAAAAGATCCCAACGGTCATGTAAACGGAAATTCAATTGCAAACCTCCTTTAAGAGCTGTATTGACTCCATTACCGGCTACTTGGTCCCATGTCTTATCTCCGTAAATCGGATCTACTTTGGAGTCATTTTCCCAAGTATAATTAAAACCGGTACCCACAAACAACACAGGATTGAAGAATCCTTTAGGATTGTACGGTCTGAATACGTTTTTCAAGTTAACCATGAAATCGATTGTTCCGTTTACTGATTCGGAAAAACCTCTCAAATGATGACCTTGATCAGTCAATTCAAATGCTTTGTATTTGCCATAAAAACCGTTCACACGAAGCCCCCATACAGGAGTAAACCATTTACCGATAGAACCACCATAAACCGGATTCCACATTCCATCAACATCTTTATCAAAAGCTTTCCAAGGCTTTGTTGCTAAATGTTGAGAACCCGACCAGTTTCCTCCGATTCCAGCAAAACCGGAAATGAACCAGTTTGAACTTGGCTTGTTAGCCATCCATGTAGTGCGAAGAGCCGATGTTTTTTCATTGGCTTGCTTTTCCACTGCGGTCAAATAAACTTCCTGAGCTTTTGCATCGCCCGGATACTGGTTTTCAACCGCTAACTTTGATTGTGCATTTAAGCACAATGTTGAAAATAAAAATACTGCTGTTAAAAATAAATTTCTCATCTTTTTTTTGTGTTAGGACGTATTAATTAATATTAGTAAGTTTCTCTCCTTTATTTAGTCTAACTAATTTGAGGCCAAAATTAACCATTTTATATAGAATTGCCAAAAAAACTGCCCTTTTTTTAATTTATTACTTTTTAAAATTCGTTCAAATATAAAACATTTCTTTTTTGTTTTTGTTCAATTCAAATATTTTTTATTTTATTTTTTATTTAAGTCATTGTATAACAAAGGAAAAAAGATACCGTTTGTTTTCAATGCTTTATTCTATCATTAAAATGTTAATCTTTCAATTCAGTAAACGCAAAACCATAATTCCCGTATTATTTTTCATCATCAGACAATAATCAAGTAACGACTCGGGATTAATCAAAACTTTTTTGTGTTTGGATGAAGCATGAATAAAGGTTAACTGGCCTTTATTCCAATACGCAATACCGATATGCGAAACATCCAATCCTTGTATATTTGTCGTAAAACAAATAATATCTCCGTTTTTGATAAGCGATTGTTTTTCCGAAATCTCTCTTTGGGGAACGTAGTAATAAGTAGTACGTTGATTAATATTCGTTTCTATCTTTTTTATTTCCTCTGTATTTTTCCGGTTGTTTTTCAATTGAGGATATAAATTCGGATGCGAAGACATAAATTCCACTTGCGGATAAAATTTCTTCCCTCCTATCGCATGAGTAATGTCTTCTATTATTCCTTTATTAATATTATCGGTAATCCAATCAGCCATATAATGCAACCGGGAAGGATATCCTTGAATTATTCCGTTTCTGTATCGAATATATTTCAATTGAAGAGAAAAATAATCAAAATCGAGATACGACGAATAGGATGTTCGTACTAAAGCTATGCAATTTTCAATCAGGGTAGTACAATCTAATTCTATCAAATTAATAATTAAATCTTCTTCTTCGTTTAATTCCAAAGTTTTTTCTTTATAAGGCGTTCCCATAAAATAACGAGCGGCTAAAACCAGTCGTTCGTTCGGAGAAGTTTGGTCCGTCGAATTAGTTTGCGCCCGAAAAGAATCTAAAAATACGCGGACTATCTTTTCATCTTCAACATTCAGTGTATCTTGTGCATACAATAATATTGTGTTGAAAATGAAAAGCCAAAAGACGACCAAGCATGATTTCAATAAGTTTTTCATTCTTTGTAATAAATTCTTTTCACTCTGGGTGAAATAGAGGTTAATATTTCATACGGAATCGTTTCTAATTGCTCGGCCAAATGAGAAACGGGAATGTCTTTTCCGAAAATAATGACTTCATCTCCTTCTTCTGCCTGAATATCCGTTACATCAATCATTGAAATATCCATACAAATATTTCCTATGATCGGGGCTTGTTGATTTCCTATTTGAACTTTTCCGTTTCCATTGCCCAATTTTCTATCTAAACCATCGGCGTATCCGACCGGAATAACAGCAATGCGAGCATCCCTATTCAAAACTCCTTTTCGGCCATAACCCACGGTATTGCCTTTTTCCACTTCTCTGATTTGTAAGATTCGGGTTTTAAGTGTGGCCACCGGTTGTAACACATTTTTATCAACAGCGGAAATTCCATATAATCCGATTCCTAAACGCACCAAATCGAAATGAGCATCCGGAAAGCGTTCAATCCCTGCCGAATTCAATAAATGTCGCATAATCGGATATTTCAGTAATCCTTCTATCCGGTCGGCATCCCTTTTAAATAATTCTATTTGTTTTCGCGTAAAATCGTCCAACAAAGGAGAATCGCTTCCGGCCAAATGAGAAAAGACGGATTTTACGACAACTCCGGTTTGTTTGTTCAACTTCACGGAAATAAGCGGAATGTCTCGCGAATCAAATCCCAATCGATTCATTCCGGTATCGAACTTAATATGAATAGGATAATTTAATATTGCTCGGCGTTCGGTTTCCCGAATAATGGAATCCAACATATTCATATTGTATATTTCCGGTTCCAGATTGTATTCAAATAAAGTGTTGAAAGCATGTTCTTCCGGATTCATAACCATAACAGGCATGGAAATTCCTTCACGACGAAGCTCGGCTCCTTCGTCGGCTAAAGCGACGGCCAAATAATCGGCTCCTCGTTCTTGCAAGGTTTTAGCCAATTCATAAGAACCTACTCCGTAACCAAAAGCTTTAACCATGCAGATAATTTTTGTATCCGGCGGAAGCTTTGATTGAAAATACTTCAAGTTATGAATGACGGCATCTAAATTAACCTCTAAAACCGTTTGATGAGATTTCTCCGACAATTGCTCCGAAATCCACTCAAATCGAAACTGACGAGAGCCTTTGATTAAAATAATCGAATCTTTTAATGAACGATATTTTTTTGATTCAAGAAAACTTTCCGTTGTCGGATAAAAATCTTTTTCAATATGGAAAAGGTTGGAGTGAGAAATCAGGTTTGGACCGATTCCGATGATATGCTGAACATCCTTCCCATGAATTAATTCAGCTACATTCCGATAAAAAGCGGCGGGAACCATTCCCGATTGAAGTATATCCGATAAAATAAGAACCCGTTTCATTTCTTTGTCGACCGAGCGGCGCGATAAAAAATCCAAAGCAATCGATAACGAGTTAATGTCGGAATTATACGTATCATTAATAAGAATATTGCCATTCATCCCTTTATTTACATCCAAACGCATGGCAACAGGTTCCAACTTTTCAAATCGTTCGGACAAGTGTGATATATCAAGATTCAAATACAAGACGAGAGCCAAAACGTGAATAGCATTCTCAATACTTGCCTCATCGGTAAACGGAATTTTTATTGAAAACGGCCGATTACAAGTAGTAAGCAATCCGCTTATAACTGTCTGACTAATCGATTTTTTAATTTCGGTTATATAAAGCGGAGCCTTTTCATTTTTCAAAGACCAAGAGAAAGTTTTTCCGGAAAACCCTTTCTTTTCCATACAATATTTAACCAAAAGCAGGTCTTCGTTGTAAATAATTTTTTCTGCATCTTCAAAAAGAATCAGTTTTTCCAAACATTTTTCTTCTTGAGAAAAGAAATTTTCCTGATGAGCCTCTCCTATGGTTGTAAATAATCCGATAGTGGGTTGAATAATCGTTTTCAGACTTTTCATTTCCCCCGGTAGAGATATTCCGGCTTCAAAAATACCCAATTGCGTTTGCTCATTCAATTGCCAAACAGAAAGAGGCACGCCGGTTTGAGAATTATAACTGCGAGGAGAACGAACAACGGTAAATTGATCATGCAATAGTTGATACAACCATTCTTTTACGATTGTTTTTCCGTTGCTTCCCGTAATGCCCAACACCGGAATAGAAAATTGTTTGCGATGATTAGCAGCTAAAACCTGCAACGCCTGCAAAGTATCGGCCACCCGAAGGTAATTGGCTTCCGAAATATTATTTTCTTCGTTATAGCTCCGTAAAACCACAAAATTCCGAACTCCTTTTTCATAAAGTTCCGAAATATATCGATGCCCATCGTTATGTTCCGTTGTCAACGCAAAAAACAGCGTGGTTTTAGGCTCAGAAAGAGAACGGCTATCCGTCAGTAAAATATCGATTTTACTTTCCGGAACCCGAATATTTGTTTCCGCATCAATTATTTTCGCTATTTCCCGAATGTTTGGCGTCATGATGAACTTCGTCACTATTTTCGTTTTCTTTGGAATCTGCCGAATCAATCTCCTCCGATTCATCTTTTACTTTCCTCATAAAATGATTGGCAAGAATTATTAATACGATAATGCCGATTCCGTAAAATAGTTGTTGCATAAGTAATTTGTTAATGTCTTAAGATACAATATGCCGATGAATCAATGTTTTCCTATCAATTCATCGGCACAGCAATCTATTCTTTTGTTATTTATTTTTCAATTCCGAACTTGTAAATTGTGCGACTCTTGAAAGGTTGATCCGGACGAATAACCGTAGAAGGGAAAGCTTCTTGGTTGGGAGAATCCGGGAAATGTTGCGTTTGAAGGACAACAGTCGATTGATCCGGAGTCATTAAATACACTCCCGGTTCTGTAGTGTAAACTTCTACATTAATACCTGTTGTTGCACTTGATAATTTTGCGGCTAATTTATCTCCCGCAGAATCGTCTTTATTCCAAATCAAAGTCAGATCATAAGAAGATGAAACAGGACGGGCTTCCGTAAAATCAAATTCGGTACCTCTTACCGGAATAATTTTCCCCGTTGGAATTTTATTTTCATCGGTTTCCAAATAAGTAAGAGCATCTACAAACAATGATTGATCCGTAACGGACATTGCATCTGCTCCTGAAAGATTAAAATGCATTTGATTCGTAATATTAGCGAATGTGCCTCTATCCGTAAAAGCATCGTAAGCTATAACTAATTCGTTGCTGTCAGTCAATGTATATGCCACTTGCAAATCCAGATTACCCGGAAATCCTTCTTCGTTGTGTTTTGAAAGGTAATTACAACTCAACGAATTGGCTGCATTTTGTTCAATGGTAAAATATTGAGTGCTAAACCCACGAGGACCTCCGTTTAACATCGTTTTATTTTCATTGGTCCGCAGTGTATACTTCACTCTGTCGATATTAATTCCTTTTTCGGAAATACGACCGGCATAGCGGCCTAAAACCGCCCCTTTGTAGTCGGTCAATTGCAAATAAGGTTGAATATTGTCATATCCTTTCATGACATTTTTCATATTTCCGTCCTTATCCGGCACCAAAATAGAAACGATTCGAGCTCCCATATTGGTTATTGCGACTTCCATTCCGGCAGCATTTCTTATTACATACAGTTTATTTACTTTTCCGTTCGCATCGGTTTGTTCAAATTTAGCATATTCCAAACCCGATAAAGTAGCCGTTTCTCCTTTTTCTTTTTTGCAAGAAAAAATCGATAATCCCAACAGTAAAACAAGCATTGTCTTTCTCATAATATTCTGATTTATTATTTATAATTATTGTATATGTAACGTTTTATTTATATTAATTATTTTCTCTTCATTAAAATGTTTTACAGGTATTTTTTCTTTTTGAAGAAAACCAAAATAGCCATGGAAGAGGCAATCATCAGTAAAACAGAAAATAAGTAACCATATTTCCAATTCAGTTCGGGCATAAAATCGAAGTTCATTCCGTAAATACTTGCGATGAGTGTCGGCGGCATGAAAATAACCGAAACAATCGTAAATATTTTAATAATCTTATTTTGTTCAATATTCAATAATCCGAGGAAAGTATCTTGAAGATAATCCAAACGGTCGAAACTAAATCGAATATGTTCCAAAAGAGAATTGATGTCCTTGATTAAAATCGTTAATTTTGCCTGCAAATCATCCGGAACAACATTGCTCCGCAACATATTGGACACAGCTCGTTGTTTATCTATTGCATTTTCCCGAAACATCATTGTTTTTTCCTGCAAATTCTTTATTTCCAGCAGAGCTGTTTCGTCGGCATCCTGAATACCATTACTTAAATGCGTAATTTCACGAGTAATATCTTCAATCATATCAGCATCGAACTCTACACGGGTCTCCATGAGCGTTAAAAACACATGATAACCGGTCGGATAATTTTCAGGACTGGCAAACACTTTTTTCACGGTTTCCGTAAACGAACTTAAATCATCGCTGCGAACCGAAATCAAAATGTTATTTTTCATAATGAAAGAAACCGGACTTTTTTCGTAGGTACTCATCAAAAAGTTTGCATTTACAACCAACGTATCACGAGTTTCTATATAACGAGACGACGTTTCAATCTCGATCATTTCTTCTTCTTCCTGAATATAAATTTTCAAAAATTCCTCTAATTGAGATTCAATTTCTTCGTCCACATCATTAAGGTCAATCCATAAAAATTGATCCGTAGGTGTTTTTTTTAGAAATTCTAAACTGCGACTAACTTTAATCGCTCCGTCTTTGCGGTAAAAAAGTTTGAACTCTGCCATAATTTACAAACACTTAATAAAAGGTAAACCACCCGATTAATCCATCTCGCTCTCACAAAAGAGGTAGACAAAAGTAGTCTAAAAAAAGGAAATTGCATAAAAAAATTTCAAAAAAAGACTATCTTTGTCCCGATAAAGGTTCTTTTTTCTTCTCACCGAAGGAAATGATTAAAAGGGAATCAGGTGAAAATCCTGAACAGTCCCGCTGCTGTAAACTTTTGAAATAATCGAGTAGATTATTGAAAGGTTTTGCAAATTCTCTCTTGCCACTGATTTTTATCGGGAAGGCTATGCAAAACCAAAGTAAGTCAGAAGACCTGCCTTTGTGTATTGAGTTTCAATAGCTTTCGAGGTAAAAAGCTGTGGGACACTTAAATGATTTTCATTTACTTTGTCTTTTTCATCATCCGCTTACATCGAAATTATTTTGAGCAATTTTTGAACATTAAACAATATGTCTTTAAGGAAAATAGTTTCATTTTTTGTTTTCGGATTTTGTTCGGGCATCTATGTAAATGCTCAATCCGACACAATCAAAATTCACGATTTACCTGCTGTTGAGGTGAATGAAACGCAACGATTACCTATTTCTAACTTAGCAACTTCTCCGCAACAAATATTATCCAAAGAGCATTTTGAGAAAACAGGAGCATTTCAAATTACGGATGCCATCAAATTCTTTTCCGGTGTTCAAGTGAAAGATTACGGCGGAACGGGTGGACTGAAAACGGTTTCGTTACGTAATATGGGAGCCAATTACACAACGGTTGTTTACGACGGTATTCCGATGACAAATTACATGACCGGGCAAATCGATTTAGGTCGGTTTTCGCTTGAAAATGTAGAAATGCTCCGACTAAATATCGGAGAAAGCGACGATATTTTTCAACCCGCCGGGACTTTAGCTTTAGGAGGAAGTTTGAATATTTTTACGCAACCTTTGGGTACTCGTCCTGTCAAAAAAAGAGAATTCAATGTCGGATTGAAAACCGGTTCATACGGATTAATCAATCCGGTATTCGCTTTCAGGTCTTCATTCAATGAGCGATTTTCCACAAATGCTTCCGTCGAATATATTTCAAGTAAAGGAAATTACTCTTACAAACAAACGTATGGATTTCGAAATGATTCCATTGCGAGCAAAAGAAGAATAAATTCAGATGTTGAAACTCTAAAGCTTGAAGCGAATCTAAACGGCCATTTCAAAAACGGAGGACGACTCCTGTTGAAAGTATTTTATTTCGATTCGGAAAGAGGGATTCCGGGTCCTTCGATTTTTTACAATCCGGAAAATGCAGGCGAACGGATTCAAGATAAAAATTTCTTTTCTCAGGCGAATTATACACAACCGCTAAATAAGAAATGGCGTTTTCAAAGCAATGCAAAATTCGATTTTTCGTCTATGGATTATCAAAATAAAAAATGGAACAGTCAAGGCAATTACGACCAAAATGAGTACTACTTAAATGCTGCATTCCTATATAAACCAACCGATCGGTTATCTTTTTCTTTTTCCAATGACGGAATTTACGGAAAGTTCGACCACGACACCATCCATGTATCAAGAGTTACTTGGCTGAGTGCGCTTTCAGGCAAATATCAAACTTCCCGACTTATTGTAACCGGAAGTTTATTAAATCATTACGTATCTGATTCAAATAACAATTCGGATAAAAAATCAACCGGAAATCATTTTTCTCCTTACATCGGTTTATCTGTCCGTCCGTTTGAAGAACGTTCTTTACGGATAAGGGCCTTTTACAAAAACTCATACCGATTACCTACTTTCGGCGATTTATATTATTCGAGTGTAGCTCGAAATCTGAAACCCGAAAATGCAAATCAATATAATGTCGGAATAGTTGTAAATCGGTCACAAGGAATAATATTTCCTTATTTTTCTTTTTCTATCTATGCCTATTATAATAAGGTAGAGAACAAAATTGTCATCGGCCCCGGTCCCAATCATTTTAATTCTTCGGTAAGAAATCACGGAGAAGTAAACATCAAAGGATTTGATGTCGGTTTGGAGTTTCATGTCAATGTCAGTCAAGATATTATTGCTGAAATAAGCGGAAACTACAGTTATCAAAATGTTCTGGATAAAAAAGACCAAAAAGAGTTGATATTGCCTTACACGCCTAAACATTCAGCTTCAGGACATCTTTCGTTTAAAACAAAATGGCTGAATGTCAATTATAATTTTATCTGTAGCGGAGAACGTTATTACATACAAACCGAAGAAACGGAATACCGCATGAAACCTTATTCCGACCACGGTATTTCTTTAATCAAACAAATGGATTGGAAACAATTCAATGTTCATTTATCTGCTGAATGTTTGAATATTTACAATCAACAATATGAAATCGTTCGCTCTTACCCCATGCCCGGAAGATCGTTTCGATTAGGTGTGAAATTTACATTTTGATTTAAGAGAACAAACAATCATATTACTAATTCATTTAAAATCAATTACAATGAAAACAAAAATCAATTCAATGAAACATTTTTTCTTTTTAATTTCGGCTTCTATTTGCCTAATTGCTTGCGATAACGAAAATCCGGTTCAGCCTCCTCCCGATCCTCAAGATCAAGGAGTATTCATTCTGAATCAAGGGAATCCGGGTGCGAACGATGCCGGTCTCAGTCTTTTTGACCCATCCGCATCTACCATGCAAACGGATATTTTTAACGGAAAATTAGGCGATTTGGCTCAAGACATGATTCTCTATGGAAGCAAATTATACATTTCCGTAGGAGGTTCCAATTCAATTTCTATTCTTGACATCCGTACTTTGAAAGAAATCAAACGGATTGATATGAATATCGACGAACATTCCTTTTCGCCTTGGCATTTTGCGACCCATCGTGGCAAAGTGTATGTTACCACTCAAGAGTCTCAATCAAGAGACGGATATGTATTCCGAATCGATACCCTTTCTTTGGCGATTGAAGATCGCACTCAAGTAGGGATTAATCCGGTGGGAATTGCTTACGATAACAACAAGTTATATGTAGCAAATTCGGGACTATGGGGAAATCCGGGCAATACTTTATCGGTTGTAGATATTGCTTCTTTTAAAGAAATTGAAAAAATCGAGGTTGGTCTGAATCCCAATTTTGTAAAATCGAACGGAACAGGAAAAATTTACTTAACTTATCAAGGAAATTTCGGTAATATTCCGGGAGGATTTCAGATCATCGATACTTATTCAAAAGAAGCAAACATAGAAGTAGATATTAACGACCGCCCTTTCGGCAATTTTGCCTTATCCGGCAACACTGTTTATTTTTACGGCGTTTATTATGATGAAGACTATCAGTCGCATCACAATGGAATTTTCCAATACGATATCCGAACCGGAAAAATAGATGAAAATCCGTTTATTGCAGCATCGGAAATAGCCGAAACTCCTTTTTCTATTGAAATTCATCCGGTAAGCAAAGAAATTTATATTGCTTCTTATTTGCCGAAAGAACGAGGGAAAATGTATATTTTTGACACAACAGGAAACTTAAAAACAAAGGAATCAGTCGGCCTCTTTCCGTGTAAATTTCAGTTTTATTAATTTGATATACCCTATAAGAGTCGGAAAAACACCAATCTCTTTTTCCGGCTCTTCATTTTGCATCGTTGGATTTTATGAAAAAAAGCGGTTTTATTTTATTATTAGGAATCATGTTGCTGAGTGCTTGTCAGAAAAAGCAGTCGGTTTCACGGAATAACGAATATCCGGATTTCTCTATCGACAGTACTTATTTTGCTAACGGATTTATTTTGGAAAGACATTCCGATTTCAAAGTCATTCATTTAATAAATCCTTGGAATAAAGAGCAAACGCTTCAAACCTATATTTTATGTTCCGATTCAAAACCTTTACCCGATCATCTTCCGAAAGGAGAAATTATTCGGACTCCCCTGAAAAGAACGGTTGTTTTTTCTTCGGTTATTTGCGGTTTTTTGGAAGAATTAGATGTTTTACACACGCTCACAGGAGTTGCCGAACCGGAATATATCGATCTGCCTTATATCAAACATGGAATTGAAACCGGAAAAATAGAAGATATCGGACAAGCATCTAATCCCCATATAGAAAAACTGATATTAATTAATCCGGATGCGTTGTTTACCAATCCAATCAGCGATTCGGAAAATACTTCTCTGAATAAACAGCCGGCTCCGATTATTCATTGCTTTGAATACATGGAATCCGACCCTTTGGGTCAAGCCGAATGGATTCGTTTTTACGGTTGGCTTTTTGAGAAAGAAGAATTGGCCGACTCGTTATTCCGGCAAACGCTTAATCATTACAATCAATTAAAAGAACTGACTGATCATGTAAAATACCGTCCGTCGGTATTTGCAGAATTAAAACTTGGTGATTTTTGGTATATGCCGGGAGGAAAAAGCTATATGGCTAACTTGTTTTCCGATGCCGGAGCCGATTATATACTGAAAGAGAACGATCATTCGGGATCCGTTTCTCTTCATTTCGAAACGGTTTTAGACAAAGCGGAAGATGCTGATTTTTGGTTATTTAAATATTATAGTCCGTATAATATGACTTACGAACAGCTTCAATCGGATTATTCAAATTACGGACTATTCAAAGCTTTTAAAGAGCGAAAAATCTATGCTTGCAATACCTTGCAAACAGCGAATTATTACCGCGAGCTGCCTCTTCATCCGGATTGGATACTGAGGGATTTTATTTCTATTTTTCATCCGGAATTATTACCGAATCATCAGCCTCGTTATTACAACAAATTAACGAAGTAAAATTATTTGACGATTCCTTGCCAAAAATCCCAACCGGCGAAAGCTTGAAGAAGAAGCATTTCCAATCCGTTTTTTACTGTGGCTCCTCTTTTTTTCCCTTCTTTCATGAAAAGAGTTTCATTCGGATTGTACAATAAATCGTACAATAAATGTTTCTTTGTCAGGAGATGATAAGGTATATCGGGACAAGCATCAACGTTCGGCCACATCCCGACAGGAGTACAATTCACGATGATTGTATGCGATTCCATCACTTCCGGAAGCAATTCGGCATAAGTCAACATATCCGGTGATATTTTTTCTCTCGATACATAAACCGGATCGACGCCCAATTGTTTCAATCCAAGATAAATGGCTTTGGCCGACCCGCCTGTACCCAAAACCAAAGCTTTCTCATGCTTGGAAGGAATTAGCGGTTCTATCGAGTTTTTAAATCCGATTATATCCGAATTATATCCGATTAATTTCAATTTTCCTTTCGAGCGATTAAAAGCAATCACATTGACCGCCCCTATTTGTTTGGAATCGTCGTTTATTTTGTCTAAAAAAGGAATAACCTGCTCTTTATAAGGAATCGTCACATTCAATCCTTTGAGAGCCGGGTTATTTTTTATCACAGATTTAAATTCCTGAATGGAAGGAATCTCGAAGTTGACATATTGAGCGTCTATTTGTTCTGCGGCAAACTTATCGTTAAAAAAACTCCTCGAAAAAGAATGACTCAGAGGATAGCCGATTAATCCGTAAAGATCCATATTACTTTTTATACGATTTCAGATAAGCATTTATATTTTTTTCAATCCGTGAAGGGACATCGTTAATATCGGCTTTTACGAACGCTTCTCCCGTTATTTTTTCATAAAGTTCGATGTATCTTTCCGAAACGCTTTCGCAGTACTCCGGAGTCATTTCCGGAACGGTCTGTCCTTCTTTGCCTTGAAATCCGTTTTCCATCAACCACTGACGAACAAATTCTTTGGATAATTGCTTTTGCTCTTCTCCTTTTTCAAATCTTTCACGGTATCCTTCGGCATAAAAATAACGGGAAGAATCCGGCGTATGAATTTCATCAATCAAATAGATTTTTCCGTCTTTCTTTCCGAATTCATATTTTGTATCAACCAAGATAAGTCCTTTCGAAGCAGCCATTTCAGTTCCTCGTTGAAACAAAGCCAGCGTATATTTTTCTAATTGCTCATAATCGTCTTTACCGACTAAGCCCTGTGCGATAATTTCCTGTTTGGAAATATTCTCGTCATGCCCTTCGTCCGCTTTGGTTGTAGGCGTAATAATCGGTACGGGAAATTTTTCGTTTTCTTTCATTCCGTCCGGCAGACGGATTCCGCAAAGAGTTCTTTCTCCGGCTTTATAAGCTCTCCAAGCACTTCCCGTTAAATATCCGCGCACAACCATTTCCACTTTGAACGGCTCGCAACGCAATCCGACAGTTACCATCGGATCGGGAACCGCCGATTTCCAGTTGGGAACAATATCCGCGGTCGCATCCAAAAACTTAGCCGCAATCTGATTCAGCACTTGTCCTTTGTATGGGATTCCTTGAGGAAGAATCACATCAAAAGCGGAAATTCTGTCAGTGGCTATCATCACCAAAGTGTCTTCTCCTATTGAATACACATCTCTCACTTTTCCGTGATAAACATGAGTTTGTTCCGGAAATTTAAAATCGGTCGTTACTAAAGTATTCTTCATTTTTATTTATTTATTTCATATTTTTCATACGCATCCACAATTCTCTGCACCAATTTATGTCGCACAATATCTTTTTTATTAAACTCGATCTGTGCAATTCCGGGAATATTTTTCAATATTTTCATCGCATGAATCAATCCGGATTTTTGCGCCGGCGGCAAATCAATTTGAGTTACATCGCCGGTAATAATCATTTTGGCATTCATCCCCATGCGAGTCAGAAACATTTTGATTTGTTGAGTGCTTGTATTTTGAGCCTCATCCAAAATAATAACGGCATCATTCAATGTTCTTCCTCGCATAAAAGCCAGAGGTGCTATTTGAATCACTTTATTTTCTATGTATTCTTTCAATTTCGCAATCGGAATCATATCTTCCAAAGCATCGTACGGCGGTTGCAGATAAGGGTCTATTTTGTCTTTCATGTCTCCGGGAAGAAATCCCAATTTCTCTCCTGCTTCCACAGCCGGACGACTCAAAATGATTTTCTTAACTTCTCTGTTTTTTAAGGTTCTGACAGCCAGAGCTATCGCCGTATAAGTTTTCCCTGAGCCTGCCGGGCCGACGGCGAATATCATATCATTATCATCAAAGGCGGCGGCAAGTTTTTGTTGATTTTCCGTTCGGGCCACAATCGCCTTTCCGTTCATTCCGTAAATAATCAGATTTTCTTGTTTCGCCGGAGAATCGTTATCGTGTATTCCTTTTATGATTTTGAGAATGGCATTTTCAGTTAAAACATTATACAGTCCGTAATATTGTTCCATTTCCTGTATCTTTTCTTCAAACGCAATCAACTCTATCTCATCTCCTATGGCTTTAATCACATTCCCGCGGGCAATGATTCTGAGTTTGGGAAATAACGATTTAATTAATTGAATGTTTGCGTTATTCGCACCATAAAAACTTCCCGGATCTATTCCGTCCACAATAATGATTCGCTCTATCATTCAGTTCTTTTCAGTTGTTACTTCGATTTATAATGAAAATGAGATGCAAATGTAATTAATTATTTTCAAATTATTCAGTTGCTTTCTGTAACTTATTTTATACTTTTACCGGAAATATTTGAACCTCGTATTATTTATGCTTACAAAATAACACAAACTTTCCCCTTAAGGTCAACCGAAAAAGGTGCCGGCTTCGGTTTTAAGGGATTTAGAGAAAGAACGGTTGTATCAACTTGCGTTCGTATTACGGCACAATAAAAAACATTTTATTCGGAAATTATTGCTATTAATAAAAAATATAGAAACCTATGAGTAATCAAATGAGACAAATTGCCGCGCGATTAAAAGGATTAAGAGAATCGCTGGATATTTCGGTAAAGGAAATGGCAAAACAAATCAACAGAAAAGAAGACGAAATCATCCGATATGAATCCGGAGAAAAGGATATTCCCATGAGTTACCTTTTTGATATCGCTCAACATTTCGACATCGATACATCTACCCTCTTGTCGGGAGAAGAACCGCGAATGAAATCTTATTTCTTAACCCGACACGGACACGGTGCTTCCGTCGAAAGAACAAAAATTTATAAATACAGGGCATTGGCCGGAGGATACAAGCAACCCAAAGTCGAACCGTTTGAAGTGACCGTCGAACCGAATGAACAACCTTTTTTCCTTAATTCTCATGAAGGACAAGAGTTCAATTATGTTTTGGAAGGGAAATTATTATTCAGAATCAAAGAAAAAGAATTAATCCTCAACCCCGGAGACAGTATCTATTTCGATTCTTCCATGCCTCACGGAATGAAAGCATTGGACAATCAACCGGTTAAATTTTTAGCAATCATCATCTAAACTGTAAATACAAATGGTCGAAAAATATATTTCACAAACAACATTCAAAGATCAAGCCGATTTCAAAGCCAACTTCAAAATCAAAGTGCCGGACAATTTCAATTTTGCCTACGATGTCGTCGACGAGTGGGCAAAGACTCATCCCGACAAAAAAGCATTGTACTGGGTAAACGATCAGGGGGAACATATCGATTTTACATTCAAAGACATCAAAGAAAAGAGTGATGCCGCCGCCGCTTATTTCCAATCGTTGGGAATAGGTAAGGGCGACATGGTCATGCTGATTCTTAAACGGAGATACTGGTATTGGTTTGCCGTCATGGGGCTTCATAAAATAGGAGCCGTTGCCATTCCCGCCACTCACCTCTTAACGAAGAAAGACATTGTTTACCGATGCCATTCGGCCGATATAAAAGCCATTCTTTGCGTCGGCGACGAAACCATTATCCGACACATTGACGATGCCGCACCGGAATGTCCGACACTAAAACACCGCATTTCCGTCGGACCTGAAGTCCCTGAAGGATGGAGCGATTTCAGAAAGGGAACGGCAAACCCGATACCTTTTCATCGACCCGAAAATACCGGCTCGAATGACGACATCATGCTGCTTTATTTCACTTCCGGAACGACCGGAAACCCCAAGATGGTGATTCATAATTTCACCTATCCGTTGGGGCATATCATCACAGCCGGATACTGGCATAATCTTACCGAAGAAAGCATTCATCTTACTTTGGCCGATACGGGATGGGCCAAAGCAGCTTGGGGTAAACTGTACGGACAATGGATTATGGGAGCCTGTATCTTTGTTTACGACCACGAGAAATTCGTTCCCGCCGAACTTCTGAAAATAATGGAAACGCATCGAATCACTTCGTTTTGCGCCCCTCCTACCGTTTATCGCTTCATGATTAGAGAAAACATAAAGAACTACGATTTATCGTCCCTGAAATACTGCGAAATCGCCGGAGAACCGCTTAATCCTTCCGTTTTCAATGCCTTTTACGAAGCTACCGGAATTAAATTGATGGAAGGCTTCGGACAAACGGAAACAACGGTCACCATCGCCAACTTCCCGTGGATGAATCCCAAACCCGGGTCAATGGGGATGCCCAGTCCGGCTTACGACATGGATTTGGTGACTCCCGACGGCCGAAGCTGCGAAGACGGAGAACAGGGCGAAATCATCTTCCGAACGAACCGGATGGTGCCCGTGGGATTGTTCATGGGATATTACCGCGACCCGGAATTAACCGAAAGCGTTTACTCCGATAATGTTTACCGCACAGGGGATATCGCATGGCGAGATGAAGACGGATACTACTGGTTTGTCGGACGAAACGATGATGTAATCAAAAGTTCGGGCTATCGCATCGGGCCTTTCGAAGTGGAAAGCGCTTTGATGACTCACCCCGCCGTTGTTGAATGTGCCATCACCGGCGTTCCGGACGAAGTGAGGGGACAAGTGGTTAAAGCCACTATCATCCTCACGAAGGAATACAAATCGAAGGCCGGCCCGGAACTAATCAAAGAAATACAGGAACATGTGAAGAAAGTGACCGCGCCGTATAAATACCCTCGAATCATTGAGTTTGTCGATGAACTCCCCAAAACAATCAGCGGAAAAATCCGCCGGGTGCAAATTCGGGAAAAGAAGGAATAAAAGAGCAAAACATGACAAAGGGATGCAATCGCTTGCATCCCTTAACTCTTAGTTCTTAGTTCTTAGTTCTTAACTCACTCCGCGATGCATCTGACACTCAGGCCGTCGGAACGAGTGCTACTGTGGTCCGCGTCCACGTTGCGGCCATCGAAATACAGGCTGTGCGAGCCTTCGGCATCAACGACACTA
>JAIRRK010000005.1 GCA_031256015.1 Dysgonamonadaceae bacterium | reverse complement strand
GCCACCTGGTGCAAACCCTGCCTGAGAGAATTGGAAGCCATCAAAGAAGTTTACGAAGAATGGCAGGAAGAAACCGGCGTGAAACTGATCGCCATCTCGATCGACGACGCTCAGAACTCGCTGAAAGTCGGGCCGGATGTCCGGGCGAAAGGCTGGGAATACGAAGTGCTATTGGATCCTAACAGCGACTTCAAGCGTGCGCTGGGCGTTAACTTGATTCCCGCTGCTTTTGTCGTGGACGGGAATGGAAAAATTGCGGCGTCCCGCACGGGATACACCAATGGCGCAGAGGAACACCTTATTGAAGAAGTTCGCAAATTAGTTTCAAAATAAAAGGCGTTTCTAATGAAGAATTACATTTTCGGGATTCTTTTTTTCGTCTCCCTCTCCCTTTCGTTGCAGGCACAAGAAAAAAGTAAAATCCCCTTTACCCTTAACGGAAGTATTCAGTCGGATATTCTTTTCCCACAAGAAGATGCCGCTATCGGCGCCGAATCGTACGACGAATTTGCGCGGACAAACACCTATGTGGATTTAAATTTGGTCAGCGCGTATTTAGACGCCGGCACCCGGTTGGAATATTTGAAATATCCGCTTCCGGGATTTGAAGATGCGGGATTCGACGGTTGGGGCGTTCCTTTCTTTTACGCAACCGGAAAATACAAAAAAGCAAAATTGACCGTAGGAGACTTCTACGATCAATTCGGCAGCGGGCTTATTTTTAGAACCTATGAAGACCGGAACTTAGGCATCGATAATTCATTGCGCGGAGCGCGAATTGCATACGAGCCTTATAAAGGAATCCTTCTCAAAGCCTTGGGCGGAAAGCAACGGCGTTATTGGAAGCACAATAAAGGGCATGTGCTGGGGGGCGATCTGGAACTGAGTATCGACCGGTGGATCAAAAAGATGGAAGAAACGAGTACTTTCCTGACCCTGGGCGGCTCTTTTGTAAGCAAGCAGGAACCGGATGAACTGATCACTACCGACGAAACGCACCGGTTGAATCTGCCCAGGAACGTGGGGGCTTTCGATGTCCGCGCCCGTTTGCAAAAAGGAAACTACACCTTTCTTGCCGAATATGCGGAAAAAGCGAATGATCCTTCCAAAGACAACGGTTATATTTATAAAAAAGGAAATGCGCTGTTGCTTTCCGGATCGTATGCCCAAAGCGGCAAAAGTGTTTTGTTTCAAGCAAAGAGAAGCGACAACATGTCGTTCAGAAGCGAGCGTTCACAGATCCTGAATTCGTCATTCATTAACCGTTTACCCGCATTCACCACGCAACAAACCTATGCGCTGGCAACGCTGTATCCGTACGCTACTCAGCCGGACGGAGAATGGGCGTTTCAGGGAACGGTTTCTTATAACTTCAAACGAAAAACAGCGCTGGGAGGAAAATACGGGACAACCGTCAAACTGAACGCTTCCCACATTCGGAATATTGATAAGAAATATGTGGAAGGGGACGACCTCAAAGGAACCGACGGCTATTCTTCTTCTTTTTTCAAGATGGGGAAAGAGCTGTATTATCAGGATATTAACCTGAGTATAGATAAAAAGCTGACACAAGATTTCCGGTTAAACCTGATGTATATGAATCAGCGGTATAATCCGCAGGTTGTCCGGAATGAACCGGAAGATGTAATTACTTCCAACATTTTTATTCTGGAAGGAAAATACAATATCAATAAGAAAATGACCTTGCGGGCGGAAGCTCAATATCTTCGTGCAAGCAAATACACCGGGCCGGAGGACATAAAGGGCTTGGACCGCGTCAATCAAGGCGACTGGTTGTATGGCGTAATTGAATTATCGGTGCTGCCTTACTTTATGTTTACGGTTTCGGATATGTATAATGCAGGAGAAACAAATGTACACTACTATAAAGCATTGGTTTCTTATACCTATCATGCGCATTTCATCCAATTCGGATACGGAAAAACGCGGGCGGGACGCGATTGCTCCGGAGGCGTATGCCGGGATGTTCCCGCAAGCAAAGGCTTTACTTTGTCCTATAATTACAACTTTTAATCGATTGTCATGAAAAGAAACAGTGTGTTTTTTCTATTAAGTTTAGTGCTTCTTTGCAGTGGATGCGATATAATTCCGGAAAACAACCGCTTGGTGGAAAGAGATAAAGTAACCCCTGTGAAAAAAGTTTTATTGTTGGACTTTACCGATCAAGCCTGTCCGAACTGTCCTGAAGCCGGCGCCGAAGTAGCAAAGTTAAAAGACATTTACAAAGACACCTTGGTTGCCGTAACGATTCATTCCTCGCCAAGGGTTCCCAGATTGCCGTTGGTGACGGAAGATGGGAATATTTATAACGCTCGTTTCGGCGCGACACAACACCCGGCAGGAGTTATTGACGGGATCTTTTCGCAAGTTTATGAAAAATGGAGCAGTGTCGTTGAGGAGCAATTTAAGAAAGAGCCTTCGTTGAATATCCATTTGTCTGCCACATACGATAGCGATAGCCGCGAAGTCAACGTGATTGCAAAATTGTATGGACTGAAAGAAATTTCCAATGCCAAACTGTTGCTGTGGGTAATTGAAAATAATATAATCGACAGGCAATTGGACGGAAGTAAGATGAACGATAAATACCGGCATCAACATATTTTCCGGGCAGCCATGAATGATACCTGGGGCGAAGCAATCGCTTTAGATACAGCCGGAGAAACAGAGAAGGCAACTAAATATACCTTAGACGAAAAATGGAAACCGGAAGATATATCCATTGTCGGGTTTGTATACGACGAAAGCTCCGATGAAGTATTCGGCGTGACGGAAATTCATTTATTAAACAATCATTAAAAATAAAATATATGTGTATGAAAAAGTTTATTCCTTTAGGTTGTGGTCTGCTCGTGCTTTCCGTAACTACGTTTGCACAGTCGGTAGTCTTTTACAGAGGCAATGCTCCATTGGCAAATAATGCTGAAGTTACGATTTCTAAAACTACCCATGATGAGTTTGGCGCGTTGACAATAGAGTCGGGTCTGAGTGCGAAAAACACGACAGACTACACAGTTCCCGCATCGCTCAGAAGAACCATTCTGACGTCCCCGTCGGAAGAAACAGGCGCTTTTTTAAGTACTTGCTTTGGCAATTGTGTGTACGACGACTTCAAAAATTCGACGTTTCCCCCGCGGCCCCAGGACGAAATGATGGAGGCAAATGCTTTAGTAGAAAGTCCTCAGTTTCATTTGAGTCTGATATTGGTCGAAGGGAACTATACCGTAGCAAAAGTGAAATACGAAATTTATCCGACAGAGAATCCGGAAGATGTATCAACGGTTACGATTACTTACGATTATAATGAACGATCCGGTTTGGACAACATAAAAGAGAACCGGAATGATCTGATCGCTTTTCAGGAGGGTAACAGATTAATCTTCAAGTATGCTTTTGACGAGAAAAACATCCGGCTGGAAATCTTTGATATTGTCGGCAATACCGTGGGAGAATATCCCTTAGCATCCGATGGTCTTTTCACTTTGCCCGAAGCGTTGAAGCCGGGCATCTATATTTATACCGTAAAAACAAACGGAAAACAATTGGTCACTAATAAGTTAATTATAAAATAAATAACAAAATCAAATTGTGGATATTATGAAAAATTTATCTTTCTTACTAATTACGTTTTTGAGTATAACAAATGTTTGGTCTCAAACCGGTTTTCAATTAAGTCCTTCTCCGAAATCGGAAACGACTTCTTCGTACAATTACGCTCCACAGGCCGTCGGCGACTTGGTGTTAACCTGGTTAACTTCCGAAACAATGGCCACCGCTTATGGACTCCAAGGTGCCGGAAGGATTGCCGCTTATATGGAGTTGGCGCCGGAAGATATTACGGAATATTCCAACGCAATAGGAGGCAGGCCTCTAAACATCAAACAAGTACAGTTTTATATCCGGACAGATCAGTTGTCCGTTGTTACGGCGGCGCATGTGAGCATCCGGAAAGGGACGTCGCTTGTCGCATCAACTGAAGTTGTAAACCAGTCGGTTAATTTAACCGGAGGTTGGAATTATATAGATCTGAATCAGGAATATGCACTGGATGCAACTCAAAGCGTTTATATCGGTTATCAAGTAACTTCATCCAAAGAAGGGTATCCTATTGGCGTAGCAAGTGGAAATGTAGCCAAACAAGGATGGTTGTATGTCAACGAGAATCAGAGTGTAAATGTCGCACCCGGTGGGTATGGCTGTATGATAAAAGCAGTCGCAACAGCCCCGGCCAATGCGTTTATAATCCATTCTTTAAACATTCCGGATCATACCTTGCTGGGAGAAAAACTTTCCGTTGAAGGAATCCTTGAAAATATAGGAACAACAAATATTACTTCTTTTTCCTTACTATATCAAACGAATGGAGTCAATTCGGCGGTGCATAATTTTACCGGTTTAGATATTGCTCCGTATGATTTGTATACGTTCAAACATCCCGATTCATTGGCAATTGATGAAACAAAAACATA
>JAIRRK010000109.1 GCA_031256015.1 Dysgonamonadaceae bacterium | reverse complement strand
TTTTCGCAAGAAAAATGAAAGAAAAAGCAATGTTTTTTTTAGTTATATCGTTCGTGAGATTCATATTGTTTGTTATCTATTTTAGACGTTTTTTTGTATCCGGTTGCAAAGCTAATCACTTTTTCTTAATATTTTGCAAATTCAAGAGAAAAAAGTTTATTCTTCTTCTTTTTTTTCTTGTTTGCGGGTTTGCGGGTAGAGACGGAGCGCGCTCCGTCTCTACAATGGATTGCCGCGCCTGCGCGGAGCGCAGGACAATTCTTAATTATTCACTTTTAATTTTTAACTCTTTTCGCATCAAGACAAAGAAAAAGGAGGAAACACTTATGCGATTCGAATGATGAGAAAATATTTTTTATATTCCGGGCATTACAACACCGTATTTTTAATTAGTTTTTTTATCTTTGTCGAAATAAAAATTTTTCTATTATTAACTAATCTACAAATCTATGTTTAAAAATCACCCGAAGGGATTGTATGCCCTCGCCCTTGCCAATACCGGAGAACGCTTCGGTTATTACACCATGCTCGCGATTTTCGTGCTGTTTTTGCAAGCTAAATTCGGATTAAGTTCCAAAGAAACATCAGACATCTTTGGCGGATTTCTTGCCATTGTTTATTTCATGCCACTCTTCGGAGGTATTATCGCCGATAAGTGGTGGGGATACGGAAAAACAGTCACCATTGGTATCATCGTCATGTTTGCGGGATACCTTTTCCTTTCAATTCCCACAGCCAGAGACAGCTTCTCGATGGGAATCATGTTTGCCGCACTGTTTTTGATTGCTCTGGGAACGGGATTATTCAAAGGAAACCTTCAGGTAATGGTCGGAAATCTTTACGATAATCCTAAATACAGTACTCAGAGAGACAGTGCATTCAGTATCTTTTATATGGCCATCAACTTGGGAGCTCTTTACGCGCCTACCGCAGCAACCAAAGTAACCAATTACTTTTTGGGTAAAGCGGGCCTGAGCTATAATGCAAAGATTCCGAATTTGGCTCATCAATATTTGGACGGAGCCATTCAACCGCAGGGATTGACCGAACTTACGGATTTGGCGGCTGCTCAAACAGGAACAACCGACTTGACTGCTTTCAGTAATTTATACATCGATAGGCTTTCGGAAGCATACAATTACGGTTTTGCGGTAGCGTGTTTTTCTCTTATTGTCTCCATGTTGATTTATGTTGTTTTCAGAAAGACGTATAAACATGCCGATTACAGCTCCAAACAATTGGCAACCGCACAAAAAGCCGATGATACTAAAAAATTATCGCCTCAACAAACAAAAGAAAGAATTATCGCTCTTGTATTGGTTTTCTCGGTAATCATTTTCTTCTGGATGTCGTTCCATCAAAACGGATTAACCATGACTTGGTTTGCTCGCGATTATACGGCTAACTTGGCACAGGGATTAGACAGAATAGGATTTGACGTTCTTAATCTCACCTTTATTCTTGTTGCGGTTTACGCGCTGTTCAACATCTTTCAGTCTGCAACGGCGAAGAGTAAATTGATTGCCGGAGGTATTTCCGGTGCTGCTATCGTCGGCCTGATAATAAACTATATGAACATGGCGGAAAATGTTGAAATTGTACCTCAAATATTCCAGCAGTTCAATCCGTTCTTTGTAGTGGTATTAACTCCTATTTCTCTTGCCATATTCGGTGCCTTAGCCAAAAAAGGCAAAGAGCCTTCTGCTCCTCGTAAAATCGGTATCGGGATGCTCATTGCTGCTTTAGGATTTGCTATTTTGGCCTTCGGCTCCATGGGATTGGCAACTCCCGATGCACTGGAAGCCGTAGGAGGAGTCAGCAGTGAATTGGTATCTCCCAACTGGTTAATCAGCACTTATCTCGTTTTGACTTTTGCCGAATTACTGTTGAGTCCGATGGGAATTTCATTCGTATCGAAGGTAGCACCTCCTCAATACAAAGGATTAATGATGGGAGGATGGTTCGCCGCAACAGCTATCGGAAATTATATGGTTTCCATTATCGGTCGTGTTTGGGGAGGCATACAACTTTGGTTGGTATGGGGAATATTAATCGGATTGTGTTTGTTATCGGCATTATTCATGTTCTCCATCCTGAAAAAGTTAGAGAGAGTAACGAAAGATTGTTAGGTTTCATAAAACAGAAACGTTTACATAAAGAAGAGGGTGTTCACTTCACAAATGAAGCACCCTCTTTTTTGATTCATCCTGTCTGTTGCGTCTTACTGACGTCCGGTCGGACGGATTAACGTTAGACAATGTCGTTAAAATTCGGCATTTTTCGGTGTTCTCGGGAAAGGAATTACATCGCGGATATTTCCCATACCCGTAACGAACAGCAACAAACGTTCGAAGCCTAATCCGAAACCGCTGTGAGGCACGGATCCGAAACGACGGGTATCTAAATACCACCACATATCTTCTTTCGGAATATTCATTTCTTTCATGCGGGCAACCAGTTTATCGTAGTTTTCTTCCCGTTGCGACCCGCCTATAATTTCTCCGATTTGAGGAAATAACACATCCATCGCACGAACCGTTTTATTGTCTTCGTTCATTTTCATGTAGAATGCTTTGATTTCTTTCGGATAATCGGTTAAAATAACCGGTTTTTTGAAATGTTTTTCAACTAAATAACGTTCATGTTCGCTTTGCAGGTCAGAGCCGTATCCTGTAACCGGATATTTAAATTGACCTTTCTTATTGGGTTTGGAATCGCGCAATATTTCGATGGCTTCCGTATAGGTTAGTCTGACAAATTCGTTATCCGAAACAAACCGAAGTTTTTCGATTAGTTCCATGCTGCGTTCGTCTGCTTTTTTATTTTTCTCTTCGTCGGTTAAGCGTTGACTTAAGAACTTCAAATCGTCCATGCAGTTATCCAATGCGTAACGAATCAGATGTTTCAGAAATTCCTCGGCCAAGTCCATATTATCGTTCAAATCGTAGAAAGCCATTTCGGGTTCAATCATCCAAAATTCGGCCAAGTGACGCGAAGTATTGGAGTTTTCCGCCCGGAAAGTAGGCCCGAAAGTATAAATATCCGACATGGCCATGGCTGCCAATTCGCCTTCCAATTGCCCGGAAACGGTCAGATTCGTTGCTTTTCCGAAGAAATCTTCGCTGTAATCAATCTTTTTATCTTCCGTCCGCGGGGGATTATCCATCGACAAGGTAGTAACCTGAAACATTTCACCGGCTCCTTCCGCATCGGAGGCAGTAATGATAGGCGTATGAATATTCACGAAACCTTTGGATGTAAAGAAGTCGTGTATGGAAAAAATCATGGCATGACGGATGCGGGTGATTGCGCCAAACAGATTGGTACGAAACCGTAAATGAGCGATTTCCCTCAAAAACTCCAACGAGTGTTTTTTGGGTTGAAGAGGATATTCATCCGGATTACAATCTCCCAGAATTTCAATTGATTCGGCTGCCAATTCCACATTCTGGCCGCTTCCTTGCGAAGGAGTCAGTTTTCCTGTAACCGACATCGAGGCTCCGGTTGTTGCCCGACGAATCAGACTTTCATCGAATCGATTCATATCAACCACAATTTGCAAATTATGAATGGTTGAACCGTCGTTCAATGCGATAAACGTCACATAATTATTTCCTCTCCGGGTTTTTACCCATCCTTTTGCACAAATTTCTTTATTGAGTTCGTTGCTTTTTAATATGTCTATTATTTTTGTTCTTTTCATCTGCTTAGAGTTTATTTTTATCATCAAAGATTTTTCCTTGTTTCTATCGGATAGACAAAAGGAATGAAAATTATTTATTTATGTCTTTTTTCATTCCTTCCTGTTTTTTTTCACTTGCACAACTTATTCAAATGCACCCATTCGGAGCATGGAAACTTCTTTTTCGCTTAAGAATCGCCATTGTCCTCTTTTCAGGTTCTTTTTAGTAAGTCCGGCAAAATAAACTCTATCCAATTTAATTATATGGTAACCTAACGTTTCGAACATTCTGCGAACGATTCTGTTTCTTCCGGAATGGATTTCGATTCCGACTTGATCTTTTGAATCTTCACCGACATAACTGATGGCGTCGGCATGGATTTCTCCGTCTTCGAGTTCAATTCCGTCAGCTAATTTTTGCATATCGGCGATACTCACCTCTTTATTTAGCCACACATGATAGATTTTCTTCTTCAAAAATTTAGGATGAGTCAATTTGGAGGCCAAATCTCCGTCGTTAGTTAACAAAATAACACCTGTTGTATTTCTATCCAATCGTCCGACCGGGAATATCCGCTCATGACACGCATTTTTCACTAAATCCATGACAGTAAATCTTTCTTGCGGATCATCTGCCGTAGTAACACAGTTTTTAGGTTTATTCAGCAAAACATATACTTTGTGTTCCAATTTAATCGGTTGGTCGTGGAAAGTAACCTGATCGGCACGTTTTACTTTTACACCCAATTCCGAAGCTACTTCTCCATTTACTTTGACAACACCTGCTTTAATAAACTCATCAGCTTCTCTACGTGAGCAGACTCCGGCATTTGCCAAATATTTATTCAAACGAATAGGTTCATTCGGGTCGAAGTTTTCTTCTCTGTATTTCAGTTGTTTTTGGAAACTGTACTTCGCATTGGAATTGTAATTTCCTTGTCTGTTGTTATTGGGTCTTCTTTGTCCGAAATTATTATTTCTTCCCTGAGGATGTTGCGAATATCCTGAACCTCGGTTGTCTCGGTTATATCCACCACTTCTGTTGGATTGATTATCGCGGTTACCATACCCTCCTCGATTGTAATTGTCCCTGTTATTATTGTAACTTCCTTCTCTATCCCTGTTGTAGTTATCTCTACCGGAATAGTTGTTGGTGTTACGAATAGGCATAGGCGTTTCACCCACTCGAGGTCGTCTTTTGCGTGCGGCACCGGAATCATTGGCATTCACAATTTGTTGATTATTGCCAAAGGAACGAGTTGGGCGATTATAATTTTCATCGCGTTGATAATTGTTGTAACTTGTTCGATTTTCAGGTCTTCCGTAATTTTCTCTGTATTTGTTTTCCGAATTTGAATAATTCGAACTTTGGAATCTTCTCTCCCGAGAATTTTCGTTTTCATTTTGTCCGTGATTTGAATCGGACTTCCAATCGTCAGTAATCATTGTTTAGTAAATTAATTTTCTACTTTCTTTATTTTTTATAAACCGGTATAATTCTTCGGAGTAATTGACAATAACTCCTGTTTAATACTTTCAGTAACATCAAGAGTATTAATGAATTCATTCATTGATTTTTCTGTTATTTGTTCATTTTTGCGAGTCAAAGCTTTCAAAGCCTCATAAGGATTCGGATAACCTTCTCGCCTTAAAATTGTTTGTATTCCTTCTGCGATTACCGGCCATGCATTATCCAAGTCGTTGTTTATCGCTTCTTTGTTTAACAGCAATTTGCCTAATCCTTTTTGAAGACTTTGTAATGAAATCGAGATATGAGCAAAAGGAATCCCCACATTTCTCAAAACGGTAGAATCGGTCAAATCTCGTTGCAATCTGGATATCGGTAATTTGGCTGATAAATGTTCCAAAACAGCATTGGCCATTCCGAGGTTTCCTTCCGCATTTTCGAAATCAATGGGATTCACCTTATGCGGCATTGCCGAAGAACCTACTTCTCCTGTTTTGATTTTTTGTTTGAAATATTCCATTGAAATGTATTGCCAAAAATCTTTAGCCAAATCAAGCAAAATCGTGTTGATACGTTTCATTGCATCAAACAAAGCCGCTAAATTATCGTAATTCGATATTTGAGTCGTATATTCTTCTCTAACCAATCCTAATTTTGCGTGAACGAACCGGTTTCCGAATTTTTTCCAATCTATTTGCGGATAAGCTAAATGATGGGCGTTGTAATTGCCGGTTGCTCCACCGAATTTTGCTGAAATCGGTATTTCTTTCAACAGTTTAACTTGTTGTTTTAAACGGCTGACGAAAACCTGTATTTCTTTTCCTAAACGAGTGGGAGATGCCGGTTGTCCATGTGTTTTTGCCAACATGGAAACCTCTTTCCATTCTTCGCTGTATTTTTCCAAAGTCTCGATTAAAGATTGTAACATCGGACAGTAATCGTTTTCCAATGCATCTTTGATAGACAGCGGAATTGCCGTATTATTTATATCTTGAGAAGTTAATCCGAAATGAATAAATTCTTTATAAGCTTCGAGATGAAGACTGTTAAACTTCTCTTTAATGAAATATTCAACTGCTTTTACATCGTGATTTGTTACTTTCTCGATGTTTTTAATATTTTCGGCATCTTCTAATGAAAAAGATTCATAAACGCTCCTTAATCGAGAAAAAACTTCGGATGAATTTAATTCTTCCAATTGAGGCAGAGGTTGTTCGCACAAAGAAATAAAATATTCAATTTCGATAAACACTCGGTATTTGATCAGCGCAAATTCTGAAAAATAGATAGCTAATGACGTGGTTTTATCTCGATATCGCCCATCAATGGGAGAAATAGCAATTAATGTATCCAATTCCATATATTAAGAGAAAGACTAATGGTCCATTTTGAGTGGGCAAAGATAATACTTATTTTATTAATTCAACTATATTTTTTTTTAATTGTATGGTTGTTTCCATTTATTATCAAACCTACCGAAACAAATAATTATTTTATCTCAGGGCCTCTTTTAAATTATCCAGTGCTTTTTCAATAATCGAGCGAGGACTGCCGATATTCATTCTCATAAAACCGATTCCTTCTTTTCCGAATATTTCTCCATTGGTCAAAGCCAGATTGGCTTTATTGACAAAAAGCGAATTTAATTCATTTTGATTCAAGCCTAATTCACGGCAATCCAACCAGATTAAAAAAGAAGCCTGAGGAATCACCGCCTTTATTGGAGGAATCTGTTTCTTTAAAAAGTCATCAACAAAGAGGATATTGGCTTCAATGTATTTCAACATCTGATTTTTCCATTCTTTTCCGTATGTATAAGCAGCTTCTGTAGCTATGTAGGAGAAAACATTTCCCTCGCCCAATTCCCTTGATGAAAGGTATTCATAAAACGGAGTGCGTATTTTTTTGTTGGGAATAATCGAGAAAGAACTGAAAATACCCGCAATATTAAATGTCTTGCTGGGAGCCATGAAAGTAACACTGTTCTCTTTTGCTTTCTCCGAAACAGAAGCAAAAGGAATGTGTTTATTTCCGAAAACCGCCAAATCGGAATGTATTTCATCGGAAACAACTAAAATATCATTATCATAGCAAATCTCGGCCAGTTCAATCAATGTTTTTTTGTCCCAAGTAATTCCTATCGGATTGTGTGGATTACATAGAATAAGCATTTTACATTTTTCTTTGGAGATTGTTTCTTTCAATCCTTCCAAATTCATTCTATAGTTTCCGTTTTCTTCAATCAAGGGATTAAAAACCAATTGCCTGCTCTGACTTAAAGGAACTAAATGGAAAGGATGATACACCGGCGTTTGTATGATTATTTTATCTTGAGGGTCAGTAAAATGAGAGATGCAAAAAGCAATTCCTCTCACTATACCCGGAATATAAGAAAACCATTCCTCTTCGATAGTCCAATGATGTTCTTCTTTCACCCAATTTTGAATGGATTGGAAATAATTGTCTAATGCCTTGGTGTATCCGAAGATACCTTGATCGCAATGTTTTTTCAGTGCATCCAAAATGAAATCACCACATTTGAAATCCATATCGGCTATCCATAGAGGGATTAAATCCGAGCGACCGTATAATTCCTGAAGAGCATCGGTTTTGATGGCACCACTCCCCTTTCTGTCGATAACCGTGTCAAAATCGTAAATCATGATTAAATCGTTGTTTTTCTTGCAAAGATAAAGTAAGTTTGCACATCTAAAATGATTTAATGGTAAATTCTCTCATAGATATTACGAATGCCGTTCCTCGTATAACTGAATTTCAGTTTTCACACCCGATCAATTTATCTTTCAAAAAAGGAGAACGTTGGGCTTTTTTAGGCCCTAACGGTTCCGGGAAAACGCTGTTGGCTAAAATCATAAAAGGAGAATACGCGCTTCAAACCGGGAAAATCACTTATCATTTCCGCGAAGATAAACCTGCTTATCAACAAATCAAACATTTATCCTTTCATGGCATTTACGGATTGGCCGATGTACGTTCCGTCTATTATCAGCAACGATGGCATTCCACCGAAAATGAATTGATTTCAGTGGAAGAAATTCTTCTGAAAAGCGGCAAAAAAGAGGATGTGAATGAATTAATTTCTCTTTTTGAAGTACAAGATATGTTGAAGAAAAGTATCATTTTACTATCAAGCGGAGAATTACGTAAGTTTTTGATAATTCAAGCATTCATATCTAAACCGGAAGTACTGATTATAGATAATCCCTTTATCGGATTGGACGAAAAATCACGGATTATTTTTAGTCGTTTACTGAAAGAATTATCGGAGAATTTCCGGGTGCTGTTAATTCTGTTAATCGCTGACCCGTCGGATATTCCCGACTGGTGTGAAACTATTTTACCTGTCGGATACGGAAAAAACATCGGACACCCGATTTCTTTGTCGGAATACAAAAGTGAAAAAACAACGGAAAAGACCTTATTTCCGACAAAAATTTCCGCTTCAACCCAATGGATAGCCAATCCTTATGCTGAAAATACAGATTTTTCGGGTGCTGTTTTGGATATGCAAAACGTTTGTATTCAATATAACAATCGAATCATATTAAAAAACATCGATTGGAAAATACAAAAAGGAGAAAAATGGGCCTTATCGGGACCCAATGGCTCCGGAAAATCGACCTTGTTAAGTTTGATTTATGCGGATAATCCTCAGGCTTATGCCAATCATTTCTACCTTTTCGGAAGAAAAAGAGGTTCCGGAGAAAGTATTTGGGATATTAAAAAGCGAATCGGTTTTGTATCGCCCGAATTTCATTTATATTACAAGAGAGACATCTCTTGCCAAGAAGTTATTGCTTCGGGATTTTACGATTACATCGGCATATACCCAATCCGAAAAAAAGAATATTTGAGTATCGCTTTGGAATGGCTTAAATTGGTGCAATTGGAAAATTTGAAAAATAAATCGTTCTTAAGGATTTCTTTCGGCGAACAACGCTTATTGATGCTATTGAGAGCTTTCGTAAAAAATCCTGATTTACTGATTTTGGATGAACCTTTACACGGTTTGGATAAAACAAATAAAGAATTGGCATTATTTTTGGTGAGTAAATATTGTGAACAAAAAAACAAGTCACTTATTTATGTAACTCATTACATAAATGAGATTTCCAATTCAATCAGACAACAATTGTGTTTAGAAAGAAAATAAATTTAATTAACAAAAAAATGAAAAAACGAAATGTATTTGCATGCGGTTGCATTGCTTTCCTCTTTCTCTTTGTTCAGTGTGAAACAAATAGTTCCAAAAAGGATTTGGAAAAGAAACCTGTCGTTAAAAATGTTATTTTTATGATCGGTGACGGGATGGGTGTTAGTCAAGTGTATGCCGGTTTAACAGCCAATAAAAACAAATTGAATCTGGAAAGATCCCAAGCGATTGGTTTTTCCAAAACTTATTCGGCAAACGATTATATAACGGATTCGGCAGCCGGAGGTACCGCTTTGGCTTGCGGACAAAAAACAACGAATGGCACAATCGGGATGGATACCTTAGGAAATCCAATCAAATCGATGTTGCATTGTGCCGCTGAAAACGGCTTATCAACAGGAATTGTTGTCAGTTGTAATTTAACTCATGCAACGCCGGCATCTTTCATCGCTCATCAACCAAACAGAAACATGTCGAAAGAAATTGCCGCCGATTATATGAATGTTCCTTTTACCGTAGCCATAGGTGGAGGACGAAAATATTTTGAAAAAAGAGAAGATGACCGAAATTTGACGGATGAATTAAAAGCCAAAGAATATCAAGTTGCTTATACATTGGATGAAATGAAAAATGTTTCTTCCGGAAAATTGATTGCTCTTTT
>JAIRRK010000101.1 GCA_031256015.1 Dysgonamonadaceae bacterium | reverse complement strand
TGTGACGACCGCGCCATCTTTTTTGCGCAGTTGGTCAAAAACCTGCTGGGAATGAAAGTGGTACTGGTACACTATCCCGGTCAACATTTAGCGACAGCCGTCAAGTTCGACAATCCGCAAACCGACGGCGATCACGTCATGGTCGACGGCGTCAAATACCTGATATGCGACCCCACTTACATCAATGCCAATCTGGGAACGGCTATGCCGCAACTGAAGGGTGGACAGGTGGAACTTTTTCCGGTGAAATAACTCTTTTTTTATTCAATTGCCCGAGTAAAATTTTTTTTCATTGGATTTTTCAAAATTATCACCGGCTTGACGAACTTTGTCACTGTAGTAACAGAGTACGCGTTTATATTAGATTCTCCGGACAAAATATACACATATTACAAAAAGAATAAACTGTTGGATACGATACCGTTTTATTATTTCTTTGCAGACTTATTACAAACCCCGAAACTTACAGAAAAAGATAGAAACAAAATTACGGAGTATTCAACGAAGATTGATAACTATTTAACTACCTGCTATAGAAAAGACACCGGACCGGGTATGTAAATAATAAAGAGTTTATATTTTATTTCCACAACGGCCGGCTTTCCTGATTCGCAGGAAAGTCCGTTGCCGGAATATTCAAAAGTATTTTCATTGATTATGGTCAAGGAAAATACTTTTTATTCTTTGTATTAATAATGGTAAGGCTGTTCAAAAGCGTTTTGCGGTATTCGCGACCGATGGGCAGTTGCTTTTTATTGGGCAGAATAATCATGTTGCCGCAAATTTCGTTAAGCAAATCCCGGTTCACCACAAACGAGCGATGCACACGCGCAAAATGGCTTTCGGGCAAGTATGCCGCCACTTTCGACAACGGAAGCGTCGGCACGAACTTCCTGCTGTCCGTCATATTGATTTCACAGTAACAGCGAGCGGCTTCCAGATAGGCGATTTTGTCGGTTTCAATCCGTATCAGTTTGCCATTATCCCAAATGTACAGGGTCTTGTTTTCCGTATTTACTGATTTGCAGCTGCTATCGCGCAACTGCAACAGAAAATTCAGCAATTCGCCGTGCGACCGCTCATTATTTTCATGTATCTGCTTTGTATCCATACAAGTGAGTTTAATACAACGAAAGTAAGGATCGGTTTGTCTCATGGCAAGTTTTTTATCCGAACGGCATTTTCACTATCCGAAGCTGCAAGGAGAGTTGCAGCCATCCTGCAAGGAGAGTTGCAGTCATCCTGCAAGGAGAGTTGCAGTCATCCTGCAAGGAGAGTGGTAGTCATCATGCGAGGAGAGTGATTTCTTCTTCTTCGACAAAAGAAGAAGAAAACTGCGCGTAGCGCAGAAATCTTCTTAGCCGTGGGCGAGCGCAGCGTAGCCCACGGACGCTTGTTGCCCCTCATGTTTACACAGCGTAGCTGTGTCATCTTTTACCTGCTTATTTCTTCTTTTTACCAAGAAAAAAACAAGAACAATAAACTTTTTTCTCTTGATTTTGCAAAATATTAAGAAAAAGTTCTTAGCTTTGCACCCGGATACAAAAAAACGTCTAAAACAGATAACAAACAATATCAATCAATTTTTAATATTATGAGCAAAACTCAATTAAAAGTAAGCGTGACGGCACTGATGGCAGTGCTGCTGATTGGCGCACCCATGCGTGCGCAAGTGACAATAGGTGCGAACATCGACCCGAACGAGGGTTCATTGCTCGACCTGAAAGAATACCCGAGCGACCAAAGTGTCACCTCCACCAAGGGCATGATGTTGCCTCGCGTGTCGCTGAGCGACCCGGCCAAGCTTTACCCGATGTTCACGGGCAGCTACGACCCGGCTGAAAACGCCGCACATGTCGGGCTGACGGTGTATAACATGCCGGGGGGATGCTATCCTTGGCTTCCCGGAGGAGTTTATGTGTGGGACGGTGCGAAATGGGAGAGCATTAACGTCGAACAATCTGCTGTCGCTCCGATCAGCACTGTTGATATAGAGGTCAATGAGCCTGCCAACGGCGGAACAAGAATCCTGACCTTCATGACTTACAACCTCGGTGCCGATCCTAATATGTCAATCAAAGAGCAGATGGCTTACGATACTCAAGGCGATGCGAGTGACATAACCGTATTCGGCGGTTTGTACCAGTGGGGCCGCAAGGATGCGGAACATTCGCTGCGGTGTGACATGGACGGTGCCGATGCGTCCGGCAGATTCACCGATCAACAATATGCCAACGCTGCCGACGCTACTGCCGGCGGCAAATTTGTTTATGACCCTCAGGATGTTTATGACCCTCATGATTGGATTACTCCTCAAGTCAACACTTTGTGGGGCAACGGTAAAGATATCGCTTTCGGCGGTAACGGTTTTGTAGATGACGGATTTGGCGGATTAAACGAGGTACCCCTTGTCAAAGGCCCTAACGATCCTTGTCCCGACGGTTATCGTGTACCTACTGAGTACGAATGGGCGTTGCTTGGTTCCGATGACAACTCACCTTTAACCATATCCGATGGATTTGATATGAGCCCTGGTGCCAACGGTACTACACTCTCTTCGGGTCTTACATGGGTACCTGTTTCGGAAGGTTACGGTTTAGATACTTGGGTTGATGGAGCGACTTGCGGTTACGCGTTGTATAAGTCGGGAACCGGTACTGACGAGTGGGATACCGGTAATCCTTATACAGGTGATTTGACTACCGATACTGCTCCGGAGCCGTTAATTTTCTTGCCTGCCGGCGGCTGGCGCGACTTAAATAGCGGTGACGTTCGCGAGTCGGGTACCCTCGGCCAATATTGGAGTAGTGTGGTAATAGACGATGGCGACTCGTACTTCCTGTACTTCGACAATTTTTCTTATACTGATGGACGCACCCCCGGCGTGCAAGCGGCTAATCCTGCTACCGGCCGTGCGTACGGCCTGAGTGTCAGGTGCATTGCGGAGTAAGTTAAGAACTAAGAGTTAAGAGTTAACAAGTCGCCGTGCGCGACCGTATAACGAAAAAAAGCACCCTGTTTTCGGGTGCTTTCGTACATGTAATCGCGCACAAACTTATAATTATATTCATTGCAGAGAGGAAGGGATTCGAACCCTCGAAACGCTTTTGACGTTTACACGCTTTCCAGGCGTGCCTCTTCAACCGCTCGAGCACCTCTCTGTATTTCCGACGCGAAGGTAAAGAATAATTCTCATATAGACAATAAACGCTTTACTTTTTCACAGGGAACAGTCTTTCTTTGTGAAAAAGGCGGGTTAAATTCCGAATAAGCTTTCTGCGTTTTCGGTGGTTTTTTCCGCAACGGTTTCGAATGAGACATCGTAAATTTCCGCCAATTTCCGAGCGATGTGAATAAGGTGAGCCGGTTCGTTTCGTTTTCCTCGATAAGGAACCGGAGTCAAGTAAGGAGCATCTGTTTCCAAAATAATCCGACTCAAAGGAGCATCGTTCAGGTATTCACGGAAATGAGCGTTTTTGTAAGTAACAACGCCATTGATTCCCAACATGAAATTCCGAAAACTCAACGCTTCGGCCAAGTCTTCTTTGCTCCCTCCGAAGCTATGGAAGACTCCGCGTAATTTATCCGGTCCGACTTTACGGAGACTGTCGAACACTTCCGGAAAGGCATTTCTCGTATGAATAACAACCGGAAGATTCGATTCCATACTCCAAAGCAGTTGTTCTTCAAACGCTTCTATTTGTTGTTGTTTGAATGTTGTATCCCAATACAAATCGATTCCTATTTCCCCGACGGCTACATATTTTCTTTTCTTTAATTCTTCTTTGACAATCAATAAATCGTTTCGGAAAGTTTCTCCCACACTTGTCGGATGCAATCCCATCATCGGGAAACATTTTTCGGGATAATTGTCGGTAACAGATAACAGGCGGGGAATAGATGCGGTATCAATGTTAGGCAAACAAAGCTTTTCCACACCGTTATCGAAAGCTTTTTGTATAACATCGTCCCTGTCGGAATCGAAGTCTTCCAAAAAAATATGCGTATGGGTATCAACCAAATACATTCAATTGTTCTCCCGCTTGATGATGGAACTGAATACCGTACAAATCGAACATTTTCTTTCGTTCCTCCGCCGGGAGTCCCCAGTATTTAAATTCCAATTTAGTCCAGGTATCCCAAATAAAACGGTCGATTTTATTTCTCATTTCCTCTAAATTTTCCTGTGCCCGGATAGTATTATGGCGATAAATAGTGAGGCTGTGCAAAGAATCTTTGAATAAATCGTAATGTACTTTCACTTTCGAAATCGGAGGATTATAAATCGGAGCTCCTCCTTTGGCTGTTCTGTTTGCTTCTCCGGAAATCAAACGTTCTCCCCATTCCAAAACGGCATTTTCCGACGATAAATCGGGAACGGTAAATTCATTACTGTTTTCCAGTCCGTAAAAGGCCAGATTTTCTGTTTTTATTTCATTTCTTATGATGGCCATATTCAGAACTTGGATGAAATGCGAAATATACAATTGAGCCGTTTTAAACAACCCGACATAAGCTTTATCTGCCTTTTGTTCGTCTTCCAAAGCCTGTTTAAAGCAGAACGAGGAGCCTTCAAAAGAAAGAAGCAAATTCCGGTATTCATAGAACTCCGCGATGGGAAGGATGGCTCGTTCCATTCCTATCAATTCATCCTGGTTGATGATGGTTTGTAAAGCTTTTATTCGCCCATCATCGGTTTCGGGAAGTTTTTTTGCCGGCATAAGTCGTTGTTTTTTTACGATTTTCTATTCATTAATTCCTCTGCAAGACTTTTAAGTGTTTTCTTTTCTTCCTGACTTGCTTTTACCTGATCAAGAGCCGTTATGGCTTTTTCGTAATATTCATCCATCCTTTTACGTGCTTTATTTTTTATCTCCAATTGATTGTATAAAGCCGTTACTGCGTTTATTTTTTCTTCGGGACGATTGTTTGTATTAAGCCAATTCAATAGTTCCGCTTTTTGACTTTGATTTGCAACATTCAGTGCGGAAATCAATAAAAATGTCTTTTTATTACACAAAATATCTCCGCCGATATTTTTCCCGAAAACGGAAGAATCGCCATAAACATCCAATATATCGTCTTGTATTTGGAAAGCCAATCCCAAGTTAATTCCAAACTCATAAAGTTTGCTTTGGTCTTTTTCGTCGGCACCTCCGATTATCGCTCCTGTTTTCAAACAAGCCCCGATCATCACAGCCGTTTTCAATCGAATCATGTTCAGATATTCTTCTTCCGTAACTTCTGAACGTGTTTCAAATTGCATATCGTATTCTTGTCCTTCAAAAATCTCGGTAGTCGTTTGATTGAACAAATTCAGCAGAATCGGTAATTTTTCTCCCGAATAGCGCGATATATACTTGTAAGCAAGTACCAACATGGTATCTCCGGAAAGAATGGCGGTATTGTTATCCCATTTCTTATGAACAGAAGTTTCACCTCTCCTCTTATCGGCATTATCCATCAAATCGTCGTGCATCAAGGTGAAATTGTGAAATATTTCCCACGCCAAAGCAGCGTCAACGGCTTTCGAAACATCTTCTTGATACAAATTGCATGCTAAAAGAGTGAGGGCGGGTCGAATTTTCTTCCCTTTTGAGGAAAGGATGTATTTGATAGGGAGATAAAGCCTGCAAGGCTGATTCGGATATTGAATATGGTGAATGCCTTGCTCGATAACGGTTAGAACTTCCGAAAATGTAATCATGTATTTTTATATGAATCCAAGATTTCGGTTTCAAAAGTACACGATTTCTCGGACAAATACAATACTTTAGCCGTAAAAGTTCTTTCAAAGTGAAATCAGCTCTTTATTTTCACATAACTTTTCCCGTTTCCTGTTCCAATCAGTTGAATTTGGACCGAAATTCTTTCCGTCATTTCCTGAACATGCGAAATAACGCCGATTTTTTTCCCTTGAGTTTGCAGGTTTTCCAACGCATCCATCGCGACGGAAAGAGTATCTGCATCCAACGAACCAAAGCCTTCGTCGATGAAAAGAGATTCGATATTCATCCTGTTCGACGACAGAGACGAAAGCCCTAACGCAAGAGCTAAAGAAATAAGAAAAGATTCCCCTCCGGATAAAGAATGGACGGTTCTCACATCATCCAGCATATCTTTATCAATCACCGATAAAGCCAAAGAGTTTAAGTCTTTTTTCAGACAATACCGCTTACTCAGCAGCTCTAAATGTCGGTTTGCATATCCTAAAAGAATATCCAACGTATAAGCTTGCGCCATTCGTTTGAAGAGAGAGCCATCGTGCGACCCTAATAAATGATTCAATTTCTGCCAAGTATCCAAAGATTCTTCTTTTTGTTTCATTTCTTTTTCGATTTTGGAAACATAATCTTTGTCCTGCTGATTTTTGGTTAAATGAACTTGAATCCGCGTAAGTTCATTCTGCAGATTCGATTCGATTTTTTGGTTTTCCTGTTTCAGAAGAATTAAATTTTCTTTCTGCAAATCGTTTTCAGGTTTATTCTCCGATAATTCATGTTCCTTCAACTGCTGTTCTCTTTCTTTTAACGTTGCCGAGATTTTTATCTGATTGTTTTTCATTTGATTCAGAAAATCCCGTTCCGATTGTATCCATTCGTATGATTTTGAAACCAAATCGTCCAATAATTCGAGCGTGATTTTTTGGTCGGGTTTGTTTAGCCAATCCGAAACCTTCGCTTCCGATTCTTTTATTTTCCGCTCGGAAAGCTGAATGTTTTGTTTCATTTGGTCAATAGCTCCTTGTTGTTTGGATTGTTCGTTTATTGTTTCCTCTTTTTCTTTTTTTTCTTTCTCGAAAAGTGCGGACAAACAATCTTTTTCTTTCTTCAATTCGGCTTCAAGAGCCTTTATGTTTTGTCCTCCGGATAGTTGGAGGAGGTTGTTTTTCAATTCTTCCAATCGATTGACGTGTTTTTCAAAAATCGCTTTGTTGTGTTCACATTCGATACAAATACTTTCCGAGAGTTTTTTTTCGTTCTCCAGATGAATGGAAACCGAATCCAAAAGATTATTTTTCGTATTCGACAGTTGAGTATTCAACGTCCATTTCTCAGAAAGCATTTTCAATTCGTTCTGAAGAGACGAATCGGCAAATTGTTCTTTCCACGAAGGAAGAAATGATAAATACGCTTCGGCAGCGGAAATATTAACCGAATATTGATCTTCGTAATGAACCTTGAATGTTTGTTTTTCAATCTCTTCTTTTTCTTTCCGATTGATTTCTTTTTTCAATTGAATAACGGCTTCCGCAATTTGCGTTTTCTGTTTTTTCAATGATTCTTCATTGAATAAAAAATCTTCGGAATAAATTTCCTTTTCAAAAGGATGCTCTACACTTCCGCAAATCGGACAAGCTTCTCCCGACTTCAATTGTTTGCGTAATTGTATAATCTCCAACGGAAGGGTTTCATTTAATTTGTTTTCTTCGTTTTCTTTTGCTGTTAAGTCGTGTTGCAACTTGTTTTTTTGATTTTGAATCATTGCAATTTCCCGCTCCACGATTTGTTTATTTTCCCGGAACCTTTTTGCCTGATTCAAATATCCGATAATTAAATCTGCTTGCGGAATAATGTTCTCAAATGGCTTGTTCAAGCGAAACCACTCCGATAAAGATTGTAACGATTCGGTTTCTTCTTTGTGTTGTTTCTCAAGACGAGAGATTCGTTTTTCCGTTTCTTTCCGTTTTTCTTTTTCACGATTATATTCTGCTTCGGCATTTTCTTTCGTTCTATTTTCCGTTTCGATTTGAATTTCCAAAGCGTTGATTTTCTCGATAACCGGTTTCAATTTTTCCAATTGATTATTGATTTCGATTCGTTTTTCTTCTGTTTGATTTAATTTTTCTTCAAATAAAATGCGTTTTTCTTCATTCTTTTTTAAAAGAAGTGTCGATGAAAGTAATTGTTTTTGTTGTTCAATCAATCGGTTTTTAATGTTTTTCAATTCAAGATAGTCATTTCGTATTTCCGAAGACGCTTCGATGAAATTAAAATACTCGTATCGGTCGGATGCTGATTCAATCTTTTCCGTAATTTGATTTTGTTCTTTTTCGCTTTGTTGAATGGCTCGGAGAATTTTTTCTTTTTGTTCAAACCAAATCCTGTTTTTATCCAACTTATCGCCGGCCGATTTAATTTGTTCAATCTTTTTTGTCAGAATATTTTTTTGATTATTCAGTTCGTTCATTTCTTCCTCCGTTAAAAGAGTGATATGAGCAATTTGTAATTGAAGCAAATCGTATTCTTCCTTGGCTTTTTTTGTTTTGTTATGAATTTCGATTGATATTTTGGAATAAATATCTGTTCCCGTTAATTTTTCAAGTAATTCGGCTTTTTCATCATCGCCGGCTTTCAAGAAGGCGGCAAAATCTCCTTGCGCCAACAAGACGGAGCGGGTAAATTGGTCGAAAGTCAGTCCGATTAATTCGTTTATTCGCAGAGGATATTCTTTTTTTGACAAATTTTCTTCTTTCGATGCAGTCAGATTGACTAATTGTTGCGTTTTCGATTGAAAATTTCCGGCCGGATTTTTTCCGGCTCGTTGAACTCTCCACGTCGAGCGAAAACGCTCTCCGTTCAGTGCAACGAAATCGACTTCGGCATATCCTTCGCCTGTTCCTTTCCGCAAAATATTTCGCGTATCCGTCCCTGAAAGATTGGTTTCGTTTTTTTCTTTTTCTCTCTTTGCTTGTCGTGTACGAGGTGTTGCATTGAACAAAGCCAAGCAAATGGCATCTAAAACGGTTGATTTTCCCGAACCGGTATTTCCGGTTATAGCAAATATTCCCGCCGATTTCAATGGTTCGGAGGTGAAATCAATTTCAAAATCACCTTCCAACGATGCTAAATTTCGTCCTCTCACAGCCAATATTTTCATACTTCCAATTCTTTTATCAGATTAACCAGCAGATTTTTCATTTTCTCGGGCATTTTTTCGCCGTACCGACGGACAAAAATATCTTCCGCCATTTCAACCGGATGAATACTTTTCAAATCTTCGAAACGGAGTATCGTTTCTTGTTTTTTCTCCGGGAAAACCGCTTTCAATGAAGCCAATCGGACAGCTTTATGTTTCAAAGCCTCTTCCAATTTATATTTAAGAGAAGGGTCCGGCTCTTTCATCCGAACTTTCACCTCCAAAAAAGGAGAAAAATCAGTTATCTCTCCGGCCGGTAATTGTTCGATAGCAGTTAAAACATCATTCAAATCTCCGGCTTGCGAAGGAATACTCAGCAATTTCACCGGAGTATCAAACTCTATTCGCTCAAAACGAAACAGTTGATTGTTCTTGATTTCAAAACAATTTACTCCCTGAGAATAAAATTTTTCGGAAAACGACATGGGAAGCGAACTCCCGGCATAACGTATAAACTCTTTTTTCCCGACGATTTGAGCCTTATGCAAATGTCCCAAAGCAACATAAACAATATTTTCCCGGTCGAAAACACGGGAGGAAATACATTCGATTCCGCCGGCAATGGTTCGCTCCGAATAATCGTCGGCCGACAATTCGGCTCCCGAAGCGTAGAGATGAGCCATCACGACAATCGGTTTATCGTCGGTTATTTTCAGACTCATCTCCTTAATGAAAGCCTGAACGCCTTGCGAGTAAGTTTCGGCTTCGGGATAATCTCCCTGCCGTAAATACGGAAGACAAAAACAATACCCTTCATTTTCTTTTAACGGTACAATAAGGTTATCGTAATCGATTTCTCCGCCGGGCAATTTTTTCGCATTTCCCCGTATGATGATATTCATTTCTTCCAACAAAGGATTGGGAGCTTCCAAGCGTCCCGCCGAATCGTGATTTCCGGCAATGATAATCGTTTGTAAATCCGGTTTCAGCCGGTTGATTTCCTTGAGAAAACGATAGAAAATCTTTTGAGACTCGGCGGAAGGATTAGGTGTATCGAAAATATCGCCGGCGACAAGCAAAACGTCGATGTCTTTTTCTTGAATGATTGCTTTCAATCGGTCCAAGAAAACAAGATGTTCCTTTTTTCTGTCGTAACCATGGAATGTTTGACCGATATGCCAATCGGAAGTATGTAAAAGCTTCATGTTCAGGAAAAGTTTTTTATATTTCGTACAAATATAATCAATAAAACAGTAAGAAGAGCCGGTAGTTTTGTCGCCGAAAGTAAAAATATCCGTAAAGCGACTAATAAAGAGCATGAACCTCACGAATATCCGATAAGTAGCAACACAACATATATCGTAAGACCGAAAAGGTCTACCGCTTTAGCG
>JAIRRK010000214.1 GCA_031256015.1 Dysgonamonadaceae bacterium | reverse complement strand
TAACGATACAAAAATCCGATGGCAGTCAAGTCGGCGCCGATATCACTTGCTTCTTTGATATAATCTCCGGCAAGAACACCTAAACCTCCCGAATAGATTTTCAAAATGTTAGACAATCCGTATTCCATGCTGAAATAAGCAATACTCGGAACAACAGGATTAATCGGCTCACTCATGTATGCTTTGAATCTTTTGTAAATCGAATGAATCCGATCCATTAATTCTTCATTTTGAGTTATTTCTTCCAAACGGGAATAAGACAAACTGTGCAAAAGCAGGACAGGATTTCCTTTTGTTTTACTCCACAATTTCGGATCGATGGACGAAAATAATCCTTTTGCTTCATAATCCCACACCCACCAAAGATTGTGTGCTATTTCATCTAATACTTTGAGTTTTTGAGGCATCTTTGAATGAATGAAACTTTCTTTCCAAACAGGCTCGTTCGTATAATTCGTTTTTATCTTCATATAAATTATTTTTTGATTCGTAATTTTGTATTTCTTAATGCAATATTATAAGTTTCTAAATAGTAAGTAATAAAATGCGTCCAAGTTGCTTTCTCCGACAAGTTTAATGCCGCTTCTCTTATTTCATCGATTTTTTCCGATGGATATTTTGTACTGTAGTCAATGATTGTTTCTTTTATCTTTTCTGCAACGTCGAAATAATTGGTGTCCGTACGTTCAATCACTTCCACTCCCGAGTCAATCAGTTTACCGCCGGATTCCTCCGATGCAGCCCATAATCCGAAACCTGCTAAATTGGTCGTTATAGTCGGAATATGAAAAGCAATACTTTCTAAAGGAGTATATCCCCAAGGTTCGTAATAAGAAGGGAAGACTGTTAAATCCAAACCTATCAGTAAATCGTAATACGACATATTGAAAATACCGTCATCTCCATGTAAATAAGAAGGAATGAAAACCATCTTGACCGATTCGTCTTTCCGGTTCAGAAAATCCAGATAATAAAGGTAACTCAATATGCGGTCATATTCTTTTTCCATCAAATCGTGCGTATAGTACGGTTCGGGCAAAGGTGAATGGGCTTCTTCCTTTTTTTGCAATCGTTCCTGTAAATCTTTTCGAGGGCCGGCAATCCACGCTGGAACCAGAATAAACGCAACGATGAATCGCTCCGGATTACTTAATCTCACTTTGTTGACGGATTCAACAAAAAGATCCAATCCTTTATTTCGGTATTCGTAACGTCCTCCCGTTCCTATAAGAAAAGCATCGGAAGGAATTGTTTCTCCCGTCAGTTGCTCGGTCACCTGAATTAATTTATCTCGGGCAATTTTCTGCTTGGTCGTGTATTTTTTCCCTTTCGGAACGAAATCATCCTCAAATCCGTTCGGAGTAATTATATCCGGATTCTTTTCCAACAATTGAGCGGCTTCTTTTCCTGTTATTTCGCTTACCGTGGTAAAACAATCGACATTATGAGCCGTTGCTTTTTCCAAGTAATGTTTACCTTCTACCTGCAGCTCCCGAGCCATTTGATTTCCGTTATAATTAGGCATTTGATTGTACAACGGCTTATTGTTCCCGGCAATGGACCGACCGATACTTGTTGCATGAGTTGTAAAGACGGTGGAAATCGATGGCACTTTGTTATGCAGGTAGAGAGCAGCCATTCCCATCATCCATTCATTTAAGTGAGCGATCACTTTTTTGTTTTGCAACTGAAGATGATGATAAAGACTTTCGATAACTAATCCTACGGAATAAGCAAACATACACGATTCGTCGTAATCGCCGGTTCCCAACATCGAATTAATTTTGTAGTTTTCCCACATGTAAAAGTAGATACAATCTTTTTGGGAATAGACAGGTTTGAAATCGACCAAAATAACAATGGGTTTTCCGGGAATATTCCATCGTCCGACTCTTACTTTCAGGTTTTGCTGTTCCATTTCTTTCTTCCACAATCGGAAAAGTGTTTTGTCTTCAATGAAATCGAGATTCTCTTTTTCCGGGTGAATATCCGGACCGATGAAAATGATTTTATCTTTGAAAATCGATTGAAGCGTCTTCGCTTTTGTGGACAACACAGTGTATATGCCTCCCACTTTGTTACAAACTTCCCAACCGGATTCGAAAATATAATCGGGAGACATTTTATCTAAATACAACATACTTATCAGTTAAGTTCGAATGAAGTGCAAAGATATATATTTTATGAAAAATAATAGACATATTTCTATCTTTATTAAGAATTAGTTTTGTAGCTTTGCACTTCGTAAATACGACAAAACCCATCATAATGGCTTCGATTAAAAAACTAAAAAAGAACATCAATCAATTGTCTATTGACTTATTTTCAGAGTGTATTTTTGCACAAACATCCATTCCGAATGTCGACAAACAAAAGGTGGATGAAATTACGGTAAAGATTCTTCAGAAGCAAACTGAATTTCTGTCCGAAAGCAAACATACTGACGGTAAGAAAAATCCTGCATTGGTAAAAAAACATTACGCAACCTTAAAAGCCAACATCCGGAAACATACGGATGATATTGTTTCGGATATTGAAAATCTTTATAAATAAAGATGAGTGTAGTTTGTGCTTTTTTGCTTCGACTATTGGGTTGGAAATCGTCTCTTTCCGTTCCTATTCCTCAAAAATGTGTTATCTGTGTTGCCCCTCATACGAGTAATTGGGATTTCATCATCGGAATGTTATTTTACAAATCGATTAAAGGAAGTCCTTATTTCCTGATGAAAGAGAGTTGGTTCTTCTTTCCTTTGAACTACATCCTGAAATCTCTCGGAGGGATTCCGGTTAATCGTTCTCAACAGACTTCTTTGACGGAACAACTGGCAGAAAGATTTCGTCAAAGAGATACTTTTCAACTGGCAATCACTCCGGAAGGAACGCGAAAGAAAAACCCTAAATGGAAAACGGGATTTTATTATATCGCTTACGAAGTAGGAGTTCCAATCTCGATTGCATACCTGAATTATTCGGAGAAAATAATCGGAGTCTTTGAAAATCTTATTCCCACCGGTGATGTGGAAAAAGATATTGCCTATATCAAAACACTGTATCGGAATATTCCCGCCAAACACCCCAAACAATTTGCTTTCAGACATGGGTGAATTGCGGATAAGTATCGTTCAGAGCGATATCAGGTGGGAGGATAAAGAACGAAATTTGGAACATTTTCATTCTTTGATTTCTCCTTTGAAGGGCAACTCGAATCTGGTTGTCTTCCCGGAAACGTTTTCTACCGGATTTTCCATGAATGTGCTTCCCCTGGCGGAAACAAATAACGACAAAACCATTCGAACCATTCAGGAGTGGAGCGAAGAGTTAAACATTGCCATCGCGGGAAGTTTTATGGCAAAAGACGATGAAAATAACTATTACAACAGAGGGTTCTTCGTTGCCGGAAAAGAGAAATACTTTTACGACAAGCGTCACCTGTTTCGAATGGGGGAGGAAAACAACATTTTCACTCCGGGTACCGATTATCCGATTATTTCATATCAGGGATGGAATATTCGTCTGACTATCTGTTATGATTTGCGATTTCCCGTTTGGAGCCGAAACAAACAAAACGAATACGACTTGTTGCTGAACGTGTCTAATTGGCCGAAAGCAAGGGCGGGCGTTTGGGAAACACTGTTATCTGCCAGAGCCATTGAGAATGCCGCTTACGTGTGCGGAGTGAATCGAATCGGTAACGACGGTCATGGTTTGGCGCATCAAGGCGATTCTTTGATTGTCGATTACAAAGGGAATCTGTTATTCCGAGCCGAAACAAACAAAGAATCGGTTCATACGGAACCCCTGGACAAAAATGCGCTTGTTGAGTTCAGAAATAAATTTCCGGTGTGGAAAGATGCCGACAATTTTGATATAATGTAAATTTATTTGTACTTTTGCACGACTTAATCGAGATATAGCGCAGTTGGTAGCGCGCCACGTTCGGGACGTGGAGGCCGGGCGTTCGAGTCGCCCTATCTCGACAACAAAGAGAATCAAAAAACGGGTTCTCTTTTTTTATAGGCTTATCACTTGACTTCGGAAGAATACTCTTTTCTTTATGAAGATTAATAAGATTTCTACGGCGACGGATACTAAAATGAATACATTTATTTTTTTTTTGAATTTTTTTTTTTACTATTACACCCTCTAAGGTGACGGCTGAAAAAAATGTCGCGGGAGACATGGCATGGAGGGGTAGTGAAAAGGGTGGATATATTATGAATCAAAACGTCATACTTCCTTTTATGACAAATATATACGTTGTTGACGGTGACTTAGTAATTGATTGTTGCATATAATAAAGTCAATTATAAAAACACAAAACATCAAACATCAAACAAACGATTCGGAAATCTTAGTCATTTATAATCTTGCAGTATT
>JAIRRK010000209.1 GCA_031256015.1 Dysgonamonadaceae bacterium | reverse complement strand
ACCGATATTTATCGCTGCTTTTACAAAGATTCTCCATTCGTTTTTCTTTCCGAGAAAAACTACGACTTAAAGCAAGTTGTTAATACAAACAAATGTATTCTGCACTTGGAAAAACATGGACGTAAACTGTACATTGCCTCCATCATCGATAATCTGTTGAAAGGAGCATCCGGACAAGCTTTACATAATTTCAACCTGATGTTTCATCTGGACGAAAAAACAGGGTTGAATCTGAAACCAAGCGCTTTTTAATGTTGCCTATATTTCACTAATTAAAACAAATACTTTATGACTTTATTCGATGTATATCCACGCTGGCAAATAGTTCCGGTTAAAGCCGAAGGATGCAAAATATACGACAAAGAGGGAAACGAATACCTCGATTTTTATGGCGGACATGCCGTTATTTCCATCGGACATTCCCATCCGAAGTATGTTGCCAAAATAACCGAACAATTAAACATGATTGGCTTTTATTCCAACTCGGTAGCGATTCCGCTGCAAGAGGAGTACGCCGCCAAGTTGGGAAAAGCGTCCGGCTATCCCGATTACTCGTTGTTCTTGGTAAACTCAGGAGCCGAGGCAAATGAAAATGCCCTGAAACTGGCCTCTTTTTACAATAACAGAAAGAAAGTACTCGCTTTCCACGGGTCTTTCCACGGGAGAACGGCTTTGGCTATACGTGTGACAGACATTCCACGGTATCGGGCACCAATCAACGATTGTCCGGAAGTTGACTTCTTCCGACTGAATGACATCCCCGGTGTGAAGAAAGCCCTTCGAACCGGAGAATACTCGTCCGTTATTGTGGAAGGAATATTAGGCATCGGAGGAATAGTGATTCCTCAACCGGAGTTCCTTCAAGAATTAAGCAAAATCTGCAATGAAACAGACACGGTTTTAATCTTGGACGAGATTCAATCCGGTTACGGACGGTCGGGCAAATTCTTCGCTCATCAGTATGCCGATATTAAACCGGACATCATTTCCATCGCGAAAGGAATGGGAAACGGTTTCCCGATTTCCGGAATATTGATTGCTCCGAAGTTCAAGGCGGTTCACGGACAACTGGGAACAACCTTCGGAGGAAATTATTTGGCTTGCGCCGCCGCAATTGCGGTTATCGAAACTATGGAAGAAGAAAAACTGATCGAGAACGCTGCAAGAACAGGAGCGTATTTAATGAGTGAACTGAAAAAACTCCCTCGAATCAAGGAAGTCCGCGGATTGGGATTGATGATAGGAATCGAATTGAACGAACCCATCAAACCGTTGAGAGATAAACTCCTCTTTGAGGAAAAGGTATTCACGGGAGCAACCGGAACGCATGTCTTCCGTTTACTTCCTCCGCTTTGCATCACAAAAGAAACAGCAGACGAATTTTTAATACGATTTAATAAAATATTGCAATCATGAAATTAACAGTTATAGGAGGCGGAAACATGGGAGGAGCCATCGTCCGCGGATTAGTTCGAAGCAGCTTGATAAAAGCCGACGACATTACGGTAATCGACCGATCGCCGGTGCCTTTGGAAGTCCTTCAAAAGTTTAACCCCAAGATTAACGTCGCTTCAAACAACTATGAAAGCGTCGAAAAAGCCGACGTCATTATTCTGGCCGTGAAGCCTTGGTCGATAACGGATGTCCTGATTGACATCAAGTTTCTGTTGGACTACTCCAAACAGATGATTGTTTCCGTTGCCGCCGGAATCTCTATCGATGAAATGAACGGCGCATTAACAAAAATCCATTCCGAAAAGCAGCTTCCCGCCGTTTTCAGGGCTGTGCCTAATACGGCAATCGCCGTCAAACAAAGCATCACCTTAGTGGCCGCATCCTCCAATGCAACGGACGAGCAACAAAAAGCAATACTGAATATCTTCGACAAACTCGGGTCGAGCATGCTTACGGATGAAAGCAAATTGCCGGCCGGCACCGCATTAACCTCTTGCGGAATAGCTTTCTTCTTCCGATACGTGAGAGCCGCCGTATCGGCCGGAGTCGAAATGGGGTTTTACCCGGAAGAAGCACAGGAAATGATTGTTAAAACAATGCTCGGCGCCGCCAAACTTCTCGATGAAACAAAAAACTCTCCGGAAGCGGAAATCGACAAAGTCACCACTCCGGGAGGCATCACCATCAAAGGAATGAATGAACTGGATGCCAACGGATTCTCCAACGCAATCATCAAGGCTTTCAAAGCCTGCCGCTGACAGGAATCACATTCACGTTCCGAGATTGATATAATCGGGAACCTCTTTCTCGAACGAATAATTTCCGTTTTCATTAATCCGGCAACAATAGTGTTGAAGGCCGTTGCTTACAATCAGCCATTTCACTTTCAGGCTCATGCTGTAACGAAGTATCTGGTCGAACGTTTCCTGCCCGATTTCCACATACGGAGCTTTGTATTCGATAATCATCTGTGCCTGAAGTTGCCTGTCGTAAAGAACCGTATCGCAACGGCGGCGCAGGTTCCCCTGCCTGATGCAGACTTCATTGGCAAGCAAACCCTCCGGATAACCCTTATACCGAATCAGGTAATTAATAAAGTGCTGTCGAACAAACTCTTCCGGCGTGAGGCGAGTATATTGTTTCCGTAAAGGGTCCCAAACATATTCTTTTTTATTTTGTAATTTTATCTTCAATTCGACAAAAGGAAGATTCAAATCCGGTTTAGTATTTGTCATTTTTATTTAACTTTGCGAAACCCGACTCAAAGTTACATAAATATGAAATTAAAAAACGATAAGTTATGGCTAAAAATTTAACCTCCGACGAAATAATCCGAAGCATAAAGGCGAAGGAGTTTGCGCCTGTTTATCTCTTTCAGGGAGATGAATCGTATTTTATCGACGAACTCACCGATTTGATTATCCGGTCGGCTTTGGACGAATCGGAAAGAGATTTCAATCAAACCATTCTCTACGGGTCGGATACGGATGTCGCAACAGTCATCAATGCTTGCCGACGATACCCCATGATGGCCGAACGCCAATTGGTGGTTGTAAAAGAAGCTCAAAACCTGAAGAATATCGACGATTTGGTTCATTATGTAAAAAACCCTTTGAAGACAACCGTTCTGGTTATTAATCATAAATACGGAAAGTTGGACGGACGAAAGAAATTAACCGGAGAAGCGGCAAAAACAGGGGTCGTTTTCGAATCGAAGAAAGTTTACGAGAACAAAGTTCCCGATTTTATCATCAATTATCTGAAGAAAAAACAAATCGCCATATCGTTTCCCTCCGCCCGAATTTTAACCGATTATCTCGGCAGCGATTTAAGCAAGATAGTGAATGAACTGGAAAAATTAACGATTGCCTTGCCGGCGGGAGCCGGAAACATCACGTCGGAACTAATTGAAGAAAATATCGGAATCAGTAAGGACTTCAACAACTACGAATTACAGAAAGCCGTTGCCAATCGCGATGTACTGAAGGCCAATCGAATTGCCCGCTATTTCGAAGAGAATCAGAAGAACAATCCCTACATTGTAACCCTGTCTGTCCTGTTCGGGTTTTTCTCCAATCTGATGATTTGTCAGTTCGAGAAAAACCAATCAAGAAGCAATTTAATGCAGAAATTGGGGTTTCGTTGGGACATGCAAATCACCGATTACATGGATGCCTTGAGATATTACAAACCAACCAAAACCATGAATAACATTACCCTCATCCGAGAATACGATGCAAAAGGAAAGGGATTCGGAAACAGTTCTACCCCGGCCGGAAAGTTATTAATCGAGTTATTATACAAATTAATGCATTAAGCAATGACTGCGATTCTAATTGCAGG
>JAIRRK010000157.1 GCA_031256015.1 Dysgonamonadaceae bacterium | reverse complement strand
GGCCTAATTCTTTTGTTCCTTTGTATTTGGTTTGCTCTTCCGGCATAATGGGTTCTCCGAAAACCAGATGGATGGTTTTTCCCTTTTTTGTGTCTAATTCATGGCAAAGGCGGACGGTTCGTATTCGCCAGTCGATTTTATCCAGAAAATTAAAAAACCATGAATTTTGACCGGAAATGTAGGTCGGAATAATCGGAACTTCAGCTTTTTGAATTAGTTTGATAACACCTTCCTGCCATTCTCTGTCTTCTACTTTGTTCCCTCCGATATTTTTGGAAACTGCTCCCGCCGGAAAGAAACCGAGCGGATGCCCCCCTTTCAAATGCGCAATACATTCTTTCACACCTTCCAAGCTTGATTTTTTTACTGTGCCGGAACTGTAAGGATTCACTCCGATGAAATGATCTCCCATAATGTCGACCAATCCCAACATCCAGTTAACCATCACTTTGAAATCTTGTCGTATTTTTGCAACTTCACCAATCAGCATAATGCCATCGATATGTCCGTAAGGGTGATTGGAGACCGTAATAAAAGGTTTTCCCTCGAACTGCTTGAGTACTTCTGTGTTATGCACTCTGCGGGTGATTCCTATTCCGTCAATCATGGCGTCTTCAATATCCGTTCCGGTTTTGTATTTTGCCGAATCGTACACTCTGTTTACTTTGTCGAATCCGCACACTTTCATTACCATTTTGGCAAGGAACGGGCCGTACGATTTTTTGAAAACGGGAGCGATGCTTTGTAAAAACTCTAAACTAACTAACTGATCTTTCATAATCAACAATTAAAATTTGCGAACATAAACACCTCTTTTGTTGCATAATCAATGGGTGTAACACACAAATCAGGCGGATTAAAACGATTTTTATCCGTAATAATCCGCCTGAAAACATCTGTTCTGAACAAATTAATCAATAAAATCAATTGTTTCTTCACCGATCATTTGGCGAAGAGTATTTTTTAATTTCACATATTGAATAAATAAATCATGTTCCGCAATTTTGTTCGGCTCATGCATCGGGCTCTTGAAGTAGAACGACAGCCAATCTTGTATTCCGTTCATTCCGGCTCGTTTTGCCAAATCGGTAAATAACACCAAATCCAAACAAAGCGGAGCAGCCAGGATAGAATCGCGGCAAAGAAAATCCACTTTCATTTGCATGGGATATCCCAACCATCCGAACAAGTCGATATTATCCCAACCTTCTTTATTATCTTTGCGGGGCGGATAGTAGTTGATACGAACTTTATGGTAAACATTTCCGTATAACTCAGGATACAAATCCGGTTGCAGGATGTTGTCGATTACGGAAAGTTTCGATTCTTCTTTTGTTTTGAAAGATCCCGGATCGTCCAAAACTTCTCCGTCGCGATTTCCTAAAATATTTGTAGAGAACCAACCGTTTAATCCCAGCATACGTGTTTTCAACATCGGAGAAAGCACTGTTTTCAGCATGGTTTGTCCGGTTTTGAAATCTTTTCCGCAAATGGGAGTATCGGTTTTTTGAGCCAATTCCCACATAGCCGGAATATCTACGGTTAAGTTAGGTGCACCATTGATGTAAGGTATTCCCATAGAAACACAAGCATAAGCATAAATATTGGAAGGAGCAATATCTTTGTGATTTTCCTTTAATCCTTTTTCAAAAGCGGCTAATGATTTGTGCACATCACTCAAAGGAGTGAAAACTTCGGTACTTCCACACCAGATAACCACAATCCGATCGCAATTGTTTTGTTCTTTAAAGTTTTGAATATCTTGCTTCAGTTGTTCGGCAAGTTCCCATTTGGTTGGAGCCGATTTCACCCAAGTTCCGTGTAAGCGTTTAACGAAATCCTGGTCAAATACGGCTTTCATGGGTTTGATAGCAGCTAGCTCCTCTTTTACTTTGCCGAGATCTTCTGCTGTTAAAACTTCGGCATGTTTGGCTGCTTCATACGCATTGTCCTCAAAAATGTCCCATCCTCCGAATACGATGTCGTTTAAATCAGCCAAGGGGACGATGTCTTTAATTTTAGGGAAACGATTTTCTGCTCTTTTCCCCAATCGTATGGTTGCTAATTGAGTGATTGAACCCACAGGAGTACCTAATCCTTTGCGAGTGATTAAAGTTCCTGCCATGAAAGTGGTGGCAACAGCACCAATACCTACCGATAAAACGCCAAGTCTTCCTTTGGCTTCTTGTACTTTTACTTTTTCCATTTTTTTGTTTTAAATTTTTTAAAATACACTGCAACCCGCAGCAATCCTTTAAACTGAAAGGAGCCGTTTCACGATAAAGGTGAAGCAAAGCTCTATATAACAGGTATAAATTCACTTGAAAGTTCGTCTTATTTTATTCTCCCAACCCGGGCTTCCTGTCACACAAACGACATTCATTGTTAGAACGAAAAATCGATGACTTTACCTTATTATTTTGAATAAAAAACTGTACTGATTATTTTAACAGCAAAACATCATTCAACTCCATGAAATCTGTTATAATGTAATCGGCCATTGCCTCCGGTTTTTCGTCTTCCCAAGCCGGACCTTTTATCCAAATGGTTTGACATCCCAATGATTGGGCCGGAAGAATATCTTTTTTATAAGAATCTCCGATTACAACCACTTCTTCCGGTTTCATATTCAGAGCTTTTACGCCCAACAGGAAGATTGTCGGATCGGGTTTTCTTATTTTTACAACCGCTGATTCAATTATTTGATTGAAGTAAGAATCCAACTTGAAATCCTTCAAGACAGTTTCGATGTTTCCATAAAAATTGGATACCAAGACTAAAGGATATTTCAGTGCTAAAGCCTGTATCACAGGGATTGCCTTCTTCAATACAAGTCGTACAAAGTTATAACATTGATTTGAAACAGCAATAGAATATGTCGAAGATTTATCGTTTTCCGCTAAAAAATCGTTTTCTTTTAACCAATTTATTTGTAAATCGATTTTGGCGGAAAGCACATCTTTGAAATTAAAGTCGGGTTGAATAACCGGATGAGTGGCCAGATAACGTTCGGCATAAACATAAGCATTTCGAAAAGCCTCTTTACTCACAGGAACACGATTGTCGAGATAGGCATCCCAAATAACTTCGGCCCAATGTTTGCCGTTGCTGTCGATGGTAGCACCGTAATCGAAAATGATTCCTTTTATTTTTTCCGTATCTATCATGAGTACTCCAATTTTTTTCTGAAATGATTGTTTATTTTTTCGTATTTATAAATCATATACAAAAGCATGATATTCATCACGGATATTTCGAATGCGAAATAAATCCACGGAATACCGACTAATACACTGATAAAAAGCACAATGGCTCTTAAATTAAACGAGAGCATATTGGTATAAGGCAACAGCGGTTTACTTTTGTGTCTAAATTCTTTCATAAACCATTCCGGAGCCATTCCTTTATATTGTACTCTTATTATCTGTAGCATTTGCTGTGTTTTGGGAGTCCATTTTTCTTGTCCTTTTGTATAATTGAGATACAGAAGTTCGAAAAATTTAATAAAAGGTTGTTTGGTCCAACTGATTCCGGAGTACTTTTTCCGCAAATCGGCCGAATTATCCAATTCACTTCCGTTTTTCCCTTTTAGAAAAAGAAGATGAATATTCCGAAAATAGTCGCCCATTGCTGCTTGTTTGGAATGAGAATATCCTGCGACCAACGCAGTGATAAGAATCGGGAAACTCCATTGAGGCCATAAACGAAGAACAATAGCGATATAAATTGATGCGAACCAAAAATCACCGCACGCTCCGTCCAAGATGCGACCCAAAGCCGATTTTTGATTGGTCATTCGGGCTAATTGTCCGTCAGCACTATCGTAAGAGTTGGCCCATACAAGAAAAAATACGCCTAAAAGATTGATCCAAAAATCAGCAAAGTAAAAGCAAATACCGGAGGCCATTCCGATAAAAATAGAGGCGATGGTTATTTGATTGGGACTCACACCAATCTTTTTAAAAAAAAGAGCCCATTGATAGCCGATCGGCCTGTAAAAATAAATGTCGATAAATTCTTCCGTATCCTCCGATTTCAGAGTTGATTTATATCCGGATGGTTTTTCGGTATTCATAATCTCTTTCGCTGTTTAATTCTTTCCGGTTGCTATTTTGTATATACATTGAGCGATATGAGGGGCCGCTTCGTTCCGACAAGGAGCAAAGCTGGGCCAGTCGTTAAAGTCAATGATTTTTATGTTTCCATTTTTATCAACCACACAATCTCCTCCATAGATGCGTATATCGAGAACTTGAGCCGATCGACTGCAAATTTTTTTCAATTCATTCAAATCGAAAGGAATACCTTTTGATTTTCCGTTGATTCGTTCTAATCCGAACTTACTGTGATTTAGATCGTTCGGGTAGAACCAATAAAAGAAATCTTCTCCGTCCACTCCATAGAATTTAACAAGGTCTCCGTCTAAATGTTCGTTAATAACGGCTGAGGGTATTCCTCTCCGGTAATATTCCTTTATGATGCTTTCAGCTTCTTCTCCCATACGTGCATAAGTGACGTCTTCTCTGTGAATTGCATGAAAATCACCGCGTTTTATCCAACAATACGAACTTTCCAATGATTCCAAATTCTTCAAATTCGGATTATCGGTACGAACGATTATGCTTGTGGGGTGGGGGATATTATTCGATAATAACAAACGTGTCATTTTTTCGCGTGTACAATTTTCGATTCCATATCCCGAATTAACAATCTTAATCCCTTTATCTTCCAATTGTTGTAACTTTTTGATGGATTGCGTATTTCGCACCATATTGAAGATTAAGTCGGCTTCCACGGTTGCCTGACGAAATTCTTCTTCCGTATATTCAGTTATTTCGCAATTTTTTGTTTTTAAATATTCTGTGGTCAGATTAAAAATGGCAGCATCGTTTCCTATATGATTAGGCGAATATTGATTGCCTCTTCTGATTCCGGTTATTTTGATTTTCATTCTGCACTTCCTTTCATTTGTCGTTGAGAAATTGTTCTGCTTTGAGAATATCTTCGGCATGATCCACGTCGATAATTTTATTGAAAGGGTAAGCTTTCAATTTCAAATTATCCGATATTAATTTTCTTTGATAGTTCCGCATTCTCACAATTCCTTCTTTCATGCAACTGTTTAACGTATCGATTGCTTTGGGAGTCAAACAATAAATCCCTCCTGATATGTATTTATAACTTCCGTCCGTTGTATCGAAAAAGCCGTTAATGGTCATTGTTGCTTCATCAACGGAAACATATAGAGGCTTTTCGTCATCAACAAAGTCGGTCACGGCCATCATTCCTTCATCCGTCGAGTTATTTTCGAAACAACGAATAAAGTTTGAAAAATCCTTTTCCCGAAAGATGGTATCGACGGTTGTCAAACAAAATTTACCTTTTTTCAAATACGGACTTAATTCAAAGAAACTGTGCATCGATCCGGGAGTTGATTTTATGACGAGATGTAAAGGTACGGGAATATTGATTCGGTTGATGTATTCTTGCACGGACGTCATTTCCTCATTCACGATGATGCTGATCGATTCGGCATTATTACGAATAAAGATATCAATTAATCGCTTAATCAAGGGAGTTCCTGCCAATTCAACAAGAGGTTTAGGGAGTTTTATCCCTTCTTCCACTAAGCGTGAGCCTTCACCGGCAGCAATGACAGCATAATTCATCTCTTATTCTTCGTCTTTAGTTAAATCGAGTTTCTCATTGTCTGAGCCTCGTTCAAAATACTGTTTTTTCAATGGATTTTTCCGAATTTGTTGGTCTATTTGTCGATTTTTATATAAGTCGATTGCTAAATACAAAGCATCCCTGAAAGAATCGGGAGAAACTTCGTTTTTACCGGCTTTATCGAACGAAACCGTTTGATTCGGAGATGTGAATACGACAGGCAAATTAGCTGTATAACGAACACCTTCGTTGGAAGAAAGGGTTTGAAAAGCAATAGTTCCTTGATCGTGATAAAGAGCCAATATTGCATCGAAATTCAGATAATCTTCCGACCCGAAAAATGTATCAGCCGAATAAGGACCGAAACAAAATATACCCGATTCGGAAACTTCTTTAACCGCCGGCATGATGATTTCTTTTTCTTCTTTTCCCGGATTATCATTGATTCCCGCATGAGGATTCAGCGATAAAACGGCAATTCGAGGAGAAGTAAGTAAAAAATCGTGAATCAAAGCGTAATTCAATGCCTTGATTTTATTGACGATAGAATCTTTGGTTATATGTGAAAGAACTTCGGAAAAAGAAACTTTATCTGAAGCTAAGGCAATACGTAAATCGTTGTTAATCAATATATCGATAGAGGGATGGGGCATTTTTTTATCCGATTTCAAGCAATGAATCGGGTTGATTGTCATCGGAGTTGTTAAAAGAACGTCAATCGTTCCGGCATTTAAATCGTCAAAAGCCTTAGTGATAATTTTTTCGGAATCATTGGTTCCTTCCTGCGTTTGTTTTCCCAAATAAACAACCGTTTCCTCTGAAAGAATATTGAGTATATTTAATCGATTCGGACCGAAATCCTGAATCTGATTGATATTACTAAGGTTGTAAGAAGGAAGGTTTAATGCTTTCCGGTGATATGCGAGTATTTTTGAAGAACCGTATACAATAGGAATACAAAATTCATATAGTCGATTGTCTTCAAAAGCCTTCAGAATAAGTTCACATGCAATTCCGTTAGTGTCTCCTTGACCAATACCTACCTTTATCAGTTTATTACTCATAGAATTAATCTATTCTCAAATTTTACCGGACAAAGATACAACTTTCAGAGCGAATAACACACATTAATTATTCTTTATTTTTGTTCGTAGATAACATTCCGCAAGCAGCAAGAATGTCTTCTCCCCGCGAAGTACGGATAGTGCAGGCGATTCCTCTGTCATTGAGAAAATCTCGAAATTCAACCATTTTATTTGTATCGGAAGCCGGGAGATTAATCTCCGGTATTCGGTGATACTTAATTAAATTAACTCGGCAAGGAATGTCTTTGATTAATCGGGATAACGCCAAAGCGTGTTTGAAATCATCATTTAATCCGGCAAACAAGATATATTCGAACGAAACTCTTCGTTGATGAGAAAAATCGTATTGTTTGATTAGATGAATAACATCCGACAAGGGATATGCTTTTTCAATCGGCATCAATGATAATCGCTCGAAATGAAAAGGAGAATGTAGACTAATTGCCAAATGAACTTTACTTTCTTCCAAAAAACGTTTTAATGCGGGCAGCGGACCGATGGTGGAAACAGTTATCCGTTTCGGACTCCATCCGAATCCGTAATCGGAAGTTATGATTTCCAATGATTTGAATAATTCTTCAAGATTGTCTAACGGTTCTCCCATTCCCATGTAAACAATATTTGTTAAGGAATTACTTTCCGGGATGGATATTATCTGATTTAAAATGTCTCCGGAAGTTAATTGGCCGGCGAACCCTTGTTTCCCGGTCATACAGAACAAACAATTCATTTTACAACCGACTTGAGAAGAAACGCAAAGCGTGGCTCTTTCTTTTTCGGGAATATAGACCGATTCGATAAACCGGTTATTGTTTGTTGCAAATAAATATTTGACGGTTTTGTCTGTCGATTCTTGTTTTCCGATAAAATCGGTTCGTCCGATAGTGTATTTATCCTTTAATATTTGGCGATGTTTCAGCGATATGTTAGACATCTCATCGATAGAAGATGCTTTTTTTTGATAGAGCCATTGTGTGATTTGTTTGGCCGCAAATCGAGGCATATTTAATTCTTCTACGATTTGTTGAATTTCTTTGAATGTTTTTCCTAATAATACTTCCATTGCCTATTTTCTTATTTGGAGTTTTTATCGCTTAAACGAACGTTTTTCACTGAATCGGAAATTAAAACCGCTTCTTGATACAAAAGGCTCGACTGATCTCTATTCGGAGATGCAAGTCAAGCCTGTATTTGATATAACCAACGTATTTTTAGAAGAAACGGTTGAAATTATCTTCTATTTTTGCATTATTTCTCAAAAACTCATTTGAAAATCGGAAAATATTATTCACTCGAGATATGTTTTGAACTCTTAACTGAGCCATTTGAGTAGTTGCATCGTATTTATTTTCATCAACTTTTTTATTGACGACATAAATAACGTACACTTTGTTTTGTCCGATATAAGGGCCTGCAACTTCACCGGTCGGAGCTTTAGGAGCTTTTGCGTTCAAGATAGGTTCTTGTCCGATTCCGGCAATATTTGGCGTTGCGAATGTTACAAATTTCACATCTTGGATAGGAACATTCATGGCTTCACTGTATTGCTCCAAAGAAGTTAATTTTTTCGATTTCAAATCGGAAACTATTTTTTCCGCTTTTTTCTCATTTATTATTTGTCTTTTCAGAATGTCGGAAACAAGAGCCAAAGGACGATATCCTTCCGAAAGATGGTCTTGTACGGCAGCTACGACAAAGTATTCTCCGTTTTGACATTCCGTGATGTCCGATATGGCACCATTCTTATTGTTGAAAGCCCATTGAATAATCGACCTCGAGCCTTGTATTCCATCCAAACCGGCTTGTTCTTTTGCCACTTCCACGTCTGTTCTGATGGTATATCCCGATTCGTATGCTTTTTCTTTCATTGCTTCCAATGAATGGTTCGCTACCATAAATTGACTCAAATCGTTGTATAATTTGGTTTTTGTTTCTCGGCCGGGAGTAACATGAATTTCAATGTTGGCGACTTTGTATTTCTTTATGGGTTGTGTTTTTTCCGTTACTTGCATTAAAAACTTGTTTCCCATAGCTGCTTGAACAACAAAAGGTTCGTTTATTTTGGCACCGAAAATCCGATTTTTGAAATCCACTCCGAATACTTGAACGAAGTCGGTTTCGGTTCCCCAACCCAAATCTCCGTTAGTTTGTCCCCCGGAGGCTGCGATGGCCATGTCGGCGAAAGAAGTTCCGTCTTTCAACACTTGGATTAAACTATCCGTTAAGTGATTGAATGTAACATCATCAAACGACATCGGCAACTCCAGCAAGTTAATTTTGACGGAATCCGGAGCGACTGTTTCGCCTTCAAATTTATATAAATGATAATTATTACCCATGCGAATCGGGCCTTCGGTTGAACCGATCGGATTACTTCCTACAAAATTCTGAAGAGTGGGAGTTAATGAATTAAAAGAAACATAAGCATCAATATACGGAACATCCGAGTTGTTTTGAACTATCTCGGCCACCGCACCCGAAGTAGAAAAAGGCTCTTTCAATTCGTTCAATTTAGATTCGGCAGCTTGAAGGTCGGCATCTCCCGGAGCGATATTCACGGCAATAAAGTTGATTACTTTCACTTCTTCTTGCTCATATTGTTCTTTTGTTTCGTTGTATCGTTTTTGTATTTCGGAGTCGCTTACTTCCACTTCGTTGTCAGGGACAGTATTAATGGATTGAGCTACATAATTAAAGTCTACACTGATTTTTTTGTCTTCAAAAGCCGCTTGCGCTTCCAACTCATTCGTTAAAACTGCAGAAGCAAGCAAATTCACGTATTTCTCCGATAGTTGAGATTGTATAATAATGTTTTCAATAGACAGCCATTGCGACTTTCTTTCCAATACTTCTGCGATTTGCTCCTCTGTCAGCATTTCGAAATTATCATTCTCGATTTCTCTGAGGAATTGTAGAAGCGCATTTTTGTCGAAAGCACCGGTTTGAGGGTCGGCAAGCATCTGCAATAAAACAGGAGAGGTATTGTCTCCCAAAATAATGTCGCGAGTTTCTTCTTTACCGACAACCAATCCTAATTTTCCGGTTTGTTCTTTCAAAAGGATTTCATTGATTAAATCATTTAAGACAGTTTGTCTTATGTTATGATTTTCGTCTTCGGACATTGTTCTTCCCGTATTTCTTTTGTAACCGTTGATTCGTTCTTCCACTTTCACATGAAAATCTTGGTAATGAATACCTTCTCCGTTGACAACGGCAATATTTTCTCTGTTTTGTTGAAAAAACGTGGATTCGGAGCGAAGGAAATCTCCGATAATAAAAGCGAACAAAGCAATTCCTACCACAATGACAAGCAAAGCTGCTTTACTTCTGATTTTCTCTAATGTAGCCATTTTATTTTATATTTTTAGTTGTTTTAGAATGATTTGATGTTTTGCAAATTGCTCGCGAAGATACAAAGTTTTACTTGATTATGCATCATCTTTTTTAAATAATTTTAATTCTCGGTCAGCTTCATTTTCACCAGCTCGATTTTTGCGTGCGTGATTTTCAGGATAGTAAAAACAAATCGGTCGATAGTTATCACGTCGTTTACTTTCGGAAAATCCTGATGTTTATTCAAAATATACCCGGCGATTGTCATATAATCGTCTGATTCCGGTATCGTTAAATTGTATTCTTCGTTGACATGATCAATCTCCATTCGGCCGGAGAAAATAAATTCATCTTCTTTTATTTGTTTTGAAAAAAGAGAATGAACATCGTGTTCGTCTTCAATGTCTCCGAATATTTCTTCGACTAAATCTTCCAGAGTAACAATTCCCACCGTTCCGCCAAATTCATCGACTACCATCACAATGCTTTTTTTCTCCGCGAGCATATTTTTCATCAATTTATTCGCGGCCATATTTTCCGGAAAGAAAGGAATATCGTGTATGGATTGCGTCCAATCGTCGGGTTGATGAAAGAGTTCCGAAGAATGAATGTATCCGGTTATGTTATCGATGTCTCCTTCGTAAACAATGATTTTAGATAATCCGCTTTTAACGAAAAGATTAATCAAGTCTTCTTTTGATGTGTTTTTATCGACGGCAACAATTTCCGTTCGAGGGACAATGCAATCTTTGACTTTAACATTCGGAAATTCCATTGCATTCTGAAACAGTCGTACTTCTTTATCCAATTCCGTGTTTTCCGGCGAATCATCAATGGTTTTTTGAATAAAAGAATCCAAATCTTCTTTCCCCGGACTTTCATCTTCCGGAATGGCTAATTTTGCTCTGAATAATCGGAGTATTCCTTTTCCGATTGAAAAAATAATTTTGGATAACGGATAAATAACCATATAAATAATGTATAACGGAACGGCCGTTATCTTCAGGTAAAGATTCGGCCGGATTAATGCCGGAATGCGCGGAAGAAATACTCCGAAAATCAGGAATACAAGAACCGTGACAATAAACGAAAGTACGGACGAGAAAGAATAATTGCTCAGATACGATTGAGCGTAATCAAACATAAACAAAGAATAAAACACCAAGGAAATAACGCCGCCGATTGTCATCGAGAGCATAAATTGTTTGGGATGTCTGAAAAACAAATCCGGAATCCGAGTCGTGACGTTCCGATTTTTATTTTCCAACTCGAATAACAACTTGCTTGATGACCGGAACGCAGCTTCCGCAGATGAAAAGAAAGCTGAAAATAACAGTGCTGTCAATATGTTTATTTCGATACTATTCATGATTCACGGTGGTTGTGTCGTTTGCCGTTTCGTTGATTGGTTCATCGAGAGTATTTTCTTCCCTGATTTCGGTTTCAAATCGGGTCTCATAGAAAGTATAATGGTTCATCGATAGCGTGGAGCGCAATCCGACTCCGTAAACAATTCCGTCGCCGGTATTTACCTTCACGAATTTATCGGAATAAATGGCATTCGTTGAGTTTTCGGGAGCCTTTTCATTCCAAAACAGTTCCTCCGTTTCGAAAGTAACTCCATCCAGATTTTTCATGAAAACATTCCCGATGACACGCCAAAGCGACTTGTCCTCGTAATAATAAGCTGTATCGGCTTCAAGCATGCCCTTGACCTGAAGCAACGAATCGAACTGTTCTACGTAAATGCCTTGCGGAAAATACCAATACGAATTGGTATCGTTCTGATACATGTCCCATTGTTTGGTTTTTAATCGGTAACGAGTGATTCCCGAATCGGAAATCAAAGAAGTAATTTCTTTCGTGTGAATCAACGGCAATTCGTCGGCGTTTAATTCCACGGACGACAATTTCCCGTTTCCTCTGCTGCAGGAGGCGGTGAATAAAACGAGAAGAAATATAATTATTACTGAAGTTTTCGTTTGAAGAACCACAATTCGTTGAAAGTGTAACTAAAAATAAACCTGAAATATTGTTCGTTAATCATCGTCACTTCGGGGCGTTTTTCCGGGCTGATGATATTGTACTCGAATGTCAAGTTAACGAATGAACGTCTATCAACCAACGGAATTCCGAATCCCAACGTAACACCGTAATCCTTATAACCGTATTTATCATCTACCTTGATATATGAATTGGTGTAATATCCTCCCGCACGATAGCGGATTCTGTTAAGAAGATTTCCGGTATGATTCGGGATATATTCCGCTCCGGCATTGATTTTGAATCGGTCCGACAAATTTCCGTTCGTGAACAGCTTATCGTATCGGGTATCCGACCATTTTTGATACTGAAAGTCGGCTCCTGCCGTGAATTTATCGGGTCGATTCAACGTTACTCCTCCTCCGAAAGTTTCCGGCAGATGAAAATCCACTTTGCTTACCGATGTTTCCGGATTCCCCGTAACGGAACCTCCGGTATAAGACAGTTTTCCTGACCTTTTTTTCGAATCCGGACTGATTTTGGGAGAATAAACGGCTCCCAATACGAGTTCGTCTTTGTGTTTATTTTTCAAAGGAATCGAGTATTGAATCCCCGCCTCGTAAGTCAATCCGCCGGTGCGCAATGTATCGTTCCATACCAGCCGATGACTGTTCGGTACATTGGGAAACGACGATGATTCCTTAATAATGTCTCCGAATAAATAGCCCACATTTACTCCAATGGCAAATCGGTCGAATAAACTGTACGAAAGGGTCGTGTAAATTTTCTTCAGTCCTCCTTTTCCGGTGTAGTTAACGTATGCTTCTTCTTCATACTGGTCAATTCTCTGCAAAGATTGGAATTGATAACCCACATGAGAAACCGGAGCTAATCCGATTCCCATTCCCAAGCTTTTCACCAACGGAAACTGAATGGCGATGTACTCGAAAGAAGCGGTTCTTCGGTTTGCCTTGTTGTTTCCTTCTTTTAATCGGCCTGTTTCTCCTTTTACGGCCAAATCGAGCATGAACGTCATGGAATCGACGGAAGAAAAGGAAGCCGGATTTAATGTGTTAATCATTTTCGAGTTACGCAGCCCGTAACCGATTCCTCCCATTGCCCGTTGAGAACCGAAACTTTGGTCGGCTATTTGTCCGTATCCGAATTGTGTGTAAGGCGAAGTCGTACTGTTACTTTGAGCAAAACCGGTGTTGTACGAAAGAATTAAAAACAGGAAAGGGAAGAGAAATATTGCTTTTCTGATGTTTGTTATTGTCTTATTTATCATGTTTTATTTCTGTTGTTGGAAATATAGAATTTTATTTAAACCTTTAAGAACTAAATTTTCATCTGCAAAGATGGAGTTTTTTAATTTGCTTTCAAAATAAAAAGAGTATCCTCCTGTTAAAAAAGCAAAAACAGCTTGCTTTTTTTGGTATTCTTCGATATAAGAATCCAATTCGCGGGTGATTCCTTGCACGACTCCCGAGCGAATGGCGGTTTCCGTATCGTAACCGAAATCGGGAATATCGCCTTTTTCCGGCACGTAAGGGAGCTTATCGGTATAATCGTGTAATGCTTTCAATCGCAACTGCGGACCGGGAGAAATGTTTCCGCCTTTGTAAATACCTTCGGCCGAAACAAAATCAATCGTAATGGCGGTGCCTATATCGATAATCAAGAGGTTGGAATTTTTTTTCTCGGCCGTTGCTCCGACGGCTGCTGCGATTCGGTCCACGCCCAATGTTTCGGGTGTTTCATACGCTATTTTTACAGGCAGCGGAAGTTGATTGTTCAACTCGTAAAAGGAAGGTATGTTTTCATGAAGAAAACCCGATATGTCGGAATCGACTTGTTTGACGGCACTGATGATTCCCGATTCGGGAGCGTATTCGGTAATGATTTTTTGAAGAAAAGAAGAATCTATTTCTTTCAGTTGAAAATTTTCAACGAGTCTTTTTTTATCAAACAAAGCGATTTTAAATGAGGAGTTGCCTCTGTCGATGACTAAATTCATTTTTCTTTTCTTGAGCCGCAAAAATACA
>JAIRRK010000134.1 GCA_031256015.1 Dysgonamonadaceae bacterium | reverse complement strand
GTTTCGTTTCCGTATTCGTCGCGTTGATTGGATACCGAACCTCGTTCCATTCCTCTGATTCCCGAAATCAAATAGAAAGCGGCCGTTAAAGCTCCGGCGGGATACGCTGTTTGAGGGATGTGGTCGCAAATTTGCATGGCATCGACGTGAGCCCCCAAAACACCGGGAGGTGTTACCATCGGAACGCCTCTTTCGGTGAGTGTATTGACTAAATAGGCAATGAAATTAGGACTTTGACAAATCATGGTTTCGTCCAATGTTTCGTACAGACCCACCGCCATTGATTCGATTTCCCGAACGGAAATACCTCCGTAGGTAAGAAATCCTTCGAAAAGCGGAACCAAGGCTTCCAGTTCCCTGTAGATTTTCAGTTCGTTGGTGCAGATACCTCCTCCGCGCGAGGAGCTTAGTTTGCGGGCCGAGAAATAAACAATATCCGCCAAGCCCGTCATGGTGGAAATAACTTCTTCCATGGTTGAATCTGCAAATTCTTCTTCTCTTTGAAGAATCAGGTAGGCGTTTTCGCCAAGGAGACTGGCGTCTATCACCAGACGAATACCGTATTTATCGGCAATGGCTCTCACATCGCGTAAATTCTGAATCGAGAAGGGTTGTCCGCCGATTAAATTGGTAGAGGCCTCCATCCGGATAAACGGAATGTTCTGAGGACTGAATTTTTCAATCACTTCAACCAATCGTTCGATGTTCATGTTTCCTTTGAAAGGATGATTCGATTGAATACGATAGGCTTCATCGTAAAGAAGCTCTTCTATCCGGCCGCCGTACTGAGTTATGTGCGCCAGGAAAGTCGTAAAGTGATAATTGGTAGGGATCAGCGAGCCTTTGTGCACATAAGCACAAGCCAGAATATTTTCCGCCGCGCGTCCTTGATGCACCGGAAGGAGGTATTTTTTCTTTAATACGTCTTCCACCGCTTTTTGAAGGCGTTCGAAACTCTGAGAGCCGGCATAAGCGTCATCGGCATGCATCATGGCCGATAATTGCATATCGCTCATGGCATTGGTTCCGCTGTCGGTAAGCATATCCAAAAACACGTCTTTGGTGCTTAGTCTGAATGTATTAAATCCTCCTTCATGCAACGCTTCCAATCGGCGTTCAATGGGAACTAAATTTAATTTCTGAACAACACGGGCCTTATGTAATTCCAAAGGAATATCTTCGCCTGTGTAAAACTTGATTTTTAACGGATTGTTTTTACTCATAGGACATAAAGAATGAAATATTATAATTTATACATTAATTACAAATGACCTGCAAATATATTTATTTTTTTGAAGAATAATTAAATAAAGGGGAAGATTATTCTTCCGGAAGCAGAATTATCTCCGATTTCCTGCAATAAGTATCGGACAAATTTATATGTAATTTGTTTTTTTGTTATACTTTTGCAACCAAAATAAATCATTAAATCAGAAAAGAATAATGTTTGAAAACTTAAGCGATAGACTCGAACGGTCATTTAAGCTGTTAAAAGGAGAAGGAAGAATCACCGAAATCAATGTAGCCGAAACGTTGAAAGATGTTCGCAAAGCACTGTTGGATGCCGATGTTAACTATAAAGTAGCCAAATCGTTTACCGATACGGTGAAAGAAAAAGCATTGGGAGCCAATGTTCTCACCGCCGTTAAGCCGAGCGAATTGATGGTTAAAATCGTACACGACGAATTAACCGCATTAATGGGCGGCGAATCGGTCGAGTTGCAGCTCGTAAACAAGCCGGCGATTATCTTGATGTCGGGATTGCAAGGTTCGGGAAAAACCACCTTTTCCGGGAAATTGGCCAAGATGCTGAAAGACAAAAAAGGAAGAAACCCTCTTTTGGTCGCTGACGACATTTATCGTCCCGCGGCAATTGACCAATTGAAGGTGTTGGGAGAACAAATCGGAGTAGCCGTTTACTCCGACCCGGAGAATAAGAATCCTGTCGAGATTGCACAAAAAGCCGTTAAACATGCACAACAATCCGGAAACGACGTAGTAATTATCGATACCGCCGGTCGATTAGCCGTTGACGAGCAAATGATGAACGAAATTGCATCCATCAAGAAAGCAATAAAACCCGACGAAATATTATTTGTCGTGGATTCAATGACCGGACAGGATGCCGTCAATACGGCAAAAGAGTTCAATGACCGTCTGGATTTCGACGGAGTCGTTCTCACCAAATTGGATGGAGATACTCGCGGCGGGGCCGCCTTATCCATTCGAACGGTTGTGGATAAACCCATCAAGTTTGTCGGAACGGGAGAGAAAATGGAAGCCATCGACCCTTTTCATCCCAAGCGAATGGCCGACCGTATTTTAGGGATGGGAGATATTGTTTCGCTGGTGGAAAAAGCGCAGGAACAATACGACGACGAAGAAGCCAAACGTTTACAGAGGAAAATCGCCAAAAATCAATTCGACTTCAATGACTTCCTCTCTCAGGTACATCAAATTCAGAAAATGGGGAATTTGAAAGATTTGGCATCCATGATCCCCGGTGTCGGAAGAGCAATGAAAGACATAGAGATTAACGACGATGCTTTCAAAAGCGTTGAAGCAATTATTTATTCGATGACACCGGCCGAAAGAACCAATCCGGGCATACTGAACGGAAACAGGAAAAATCGAATAGCCAAAGGAAGCGGAACGTCTATCATTGAAGTAAATCGACTCTTGAAGCAGTTCGATGAAACCCGCAAGATGATGAAAATGGTAACCGCAAAGAAAGC
>JAIRRK010000088.1 GCA_031256015.1 Dysgonamonadaceae bacterium | reverse complement strand
AAATTGGGACGAATACTTGAAGCACTTTATCAAAGTAACACCTATTGAATACAAAAAAGTGTTGCAAGAAGAAAAAATGGAGGCAATCAAGCAAAAAATCGCACAAGTGGAATACGATTATTAAAATAAGTTAAGAATTAAAAATGAAAAATGAAGAATGAAGAATTGTATAAAGCGATGCTTAACATTTCATTCTTAAGGCTTTAATTTTAATTCTTAACTATTAATTCTTAATTTCAAATGGGTAATCCGAAAGCATTTTTAACGATAAACAGAAAAGAAGCAGGCTATCGTCCTGTTCTTGAACGTATAGCCGATTTTGGCGAAGTAGAACAAACATTAAATACCGAAGACAGACTTTTACAGGCTTCGCGTTGCATGGATTGCGGCATACCATTTTGTCATTGGGCGTGTCCGCTGAGTAACCGAACTCCCGAATGGCAAGACTCTCTCTACAAAGGGAAATGGCAGGAAGCATACGAAATTTTACGCCAAACCAATAATTTTCCCGAATTTACAGGAAGGATATGTCCCGCTTTATGTGAGAAATCGTGTGTATTAGCCCTTTCGCACGAAGCCGTAACCATCCGCGAAAACGAAGCTGCCGTTGCTGAACGGGCATTCCTGGAAGGATACGTAAAAGCTCATCCGCCTAAAAAACGAACGGAAAAGAAAGTGGCAGTTATCGGTTCCGGACCGTCGGGATTGGCTGCTGCCGACATGCTCAACCGAAAGGGACACACGGTAATTGTTTTTGAAAAAGACGAAGCGACAGGCGGATTACTCCGTCTGGGGATTCCCGATTTCAAACTGAATAAAAAAATTATCGAACGCCGTGTCGCTATACTGAAAGAGGAGGGAATTGTGTTCAAGACAAATACGGAAATCGGTAAAGACATCACTGCTGAAAACCTATTGACTGACTACGATGCGGTTTGTCTGGCCGTCGGAGCCGGGAAACCACGTGACTTGAGTGTAGAAGGGCGTGAACTGAATGGTGTCTATTTCGCGTTGGAATTGCTTAAACAACAAAACCGTCTGACAGCGGGATGTAATATTCCTCCGGACGAGTTGATTTCAGCCAAAGGAAAACATGTTTTGGTTATTGGCGGTGGTGACACGGGTTCCGATTGTGTAGGAACATCCATACGTCAAAAAGCGGAAAAAGTAACACAAATTGAAATCATGCCTAACCCGCCTGTCGATGAAAATCCCGATACACCTTGGCCTGCTTATCCCATGATTCTGAAAACTTCAAGCTCGCACCGTGAGGGTTGCGAACGCCGCTGGTCGCTTGCCACCAAACGGTTTATCGGAAAAAACGGAAAACTGACCGGAGTGGAAGTCGCAGAAGTCGAATGGCTGAAAGAAAACGGAAAAATGCAGATGAAAGAAGTCGGAAAATCCGAAATCATAAAAGCCGACATGGTGCTGCTTTCTATGGGATTCGTTTCGCCGGTTCATGAAGGATTACTCGATCAATTGGGTGTGGAATACGATGCACGCGGCAACGTAAAAACAGATTCATTCAATCGGTCGAGCATAGCCAATGTATTTGTCGCCGGCGATGCAGCGTTAGGTGCAAGTCTCGTAGTACGGGCAATTGATTCGGGACGAAAAGCCGCGCAACAGATTGATGACTATTTGATGAAAAAATGAACAGGTAAAATTATAAGAATCATAGTCCGGATATCGGCAATGTATTCATACTTTCGTAGAGGCTGTAGCCTGTTTATTATTGTAAAGAAAGATGAAAATCAAAAAATAATTTATTAATATAGGGGATAAATCTATTTTTTGATTACCTTTGTGGGCTGATAAACTTTAGATCATAAACAAAAGAATGAAAAAAATTTATCTTTTCCTACTGCTGATTTTTCTTCCTTGTCTTTCCAATGCGGAATCAATATTCAATTCCAATAGGAAATATATGATTGGGTCTTATGAGACGAAAGCAGGAGGGATTGAATTAACATCAGCCGACCCCGCCCCTTTATTATATAATGCTTCTGTAACAACGAGTAACAATGCGGCTCTTTGGATTATCACCGAAGAAAAAAACGGACAATATTCAATTAAAAATTCAAAGACCGGACAGTATTTGAATTGTGATAGGAATAATTACGATTCAAAATATATCAGATTATCGAATCAACGGGATGGGAACTACTCACTCTTTAATATTGAGCCTAGAAAAACGGAACAGAACGTTAGTTTTTTCGCCATCAGGTCGGTCAGTGATCCGGACATGCGTTTCGATAAAAGAAGTACGGACATCGTCGGCTTGTATGCTGCTCAAGCAGATGCCGATAATCGATTGTTTTCTTTTCAAGACGAGAATGGTAATTATGCTTTGGATCCGAGTTATGTCCCTGCAGCCGAACCCGGGAAGGGTGATTTATTCCGTTATCTCAATTCGTTTACTTTGAATCAGAAAGAAATGGTTTCGAGTAAAGAGAATTTTTATTACTATTCAATTCCTTTTGATTCCATTAATACCGGTGTGACTTTAACAGTTAATTTCAAAAGTAAAAATACAAATTATACCCTCAAGATTAACGATGCCGAAGTTCAAAACGGGAAAAAAGTTTCTTTCAATAATCCGACTAGAGTGCAGGGACATAAAGTGCAAATCTTTGAGAACAACCAAATTAGAACAACTGAATACATCATTTTTTCCGGTTTGCCTATTGTGCAACTGTACACAGAGGGAAATTATTTGGACACAAATTTTTCTAAAGGAAAATTCCGTCTTTTGGAAGAAGATAAAGCTTATTCCGGCGAATTATTAAATGCAGAAATTCGATACCGAGGAGCCTCTTCTTTAAGTTATGAAAAAAAGTCGTTTGCCATTAAATTGAAAGATGAAAACGGACAAAATATCGACCGTAGTTTCTTCGGATTAAGAAATGATAAATACTGGATATTAGATGCTATGTATGTGGATAAAAGTCGCATGAGAAATCGTGTAAGTACAGACCTTTGGAACGAATTTTCCACATCTCCTTATTATAAAGACAAAGAACCGGATATGGTCAATGGAACGCGAGGACATTATGTCGAAGTGTTTTTGGATGACCAATATTGGGGATTGTACTGCATGACAGAAAGAATTGATCGCAAGCAGTTGAAGTTAAAAAAATATCAGGAAGCCACTCAAAACATAAGAGGTGTTTTATATAAATCTCCCGGATGGTCTTATGCTACCATGATGGGATATATCCCGGACAGAGGTCCGGACCCCAATTATGGGCTATCCGGTTTTGATAATTCTTCCATTTCTTGGTCGGATTATGAAGTGAAGTATCCTGATTTCGAGGATGGCGAGCCAATAGATTGGGAACCTTTATACAATGCCGTTTCTTTAGCCGCAACATCCACCGACAAAGTTTTGGCCGGTAATGTGGAATCTTATTTCGATATTCCGGTGTGGGCCGATTATTATTTACTTATAGAAATGATTATGGCCAGTGATAATCACGGGAAAAATGGCTATTTTTCTATTTACGATATAAATAAAGACAATAGAATGCTTATCACTCCTTGGGATCTTGATGGTACGTTCGGTCGTCAATGGAGTGGAGCGGAAGTACAGGCTCAACTGAATTTCGTTGAGTATATTATTGCAAGAGAACACGGCGAGCATAATCTATTAAGAAGATTGAGAGTAAATAATATCAAGGGATTTAGAGACCTCTTGAAAACGAGGTATGATAAACTTCGTTTTACTTATTTTTCGGAAGAAAGTTTGATTGAACGCTTCGTCACATATTTGAATTTATTTAAAGCAAGTGGTGCTGCAACTCGTGAAACAAAGCGTTGGAATGGTCTGAATTTCGATACGGAATTAAACTATCTGAAAAATTGGATAGCCGAACGTGTCGATTATTTGAACAATCAGTATGGAGAGCCTATAATTATAGAGCCACCTGAACCACCTGAGCCACCTGAACCGCCCGGTCCACCTGAACCGCCGGAACCACCCGGCCCTCCGACAGGAATGGAGGATGTGAACACAGGTTTGAAGGTATATCCTAATCCGGTAGAAACAACAATCTTTGCAGATAATGTTGCAATCGGTACCGATATTTATATCTTCTCAGATACAGGACTTTGTTTCTATAGAGAAAAAGCAAATACAACGTCCGTAACGATAGATGTTTCTCGGTTGGT
>JAIRRK010000106.1 GCA_031256015.1 Dysgonamonadaceae bacterium | reverse complement strand
ATCCGTAACACATCTCTGACTCGCGCATCAATTGTTTCCACAGATACAAGCTTATCTTGAATGGCCCGTCGAAGAGGAAGAATAAAGTGTTCGGGCAATGTGAAATTCGTTCTTACATTCAATCCGGCATTAACCGCTTGAGCCACTGCTTCGATTGAATCCTTGGCTACTCGGTGTTTGGACAATAAAAACTCGACCGCTTCGCTGTCGGAAACAACATATCCTTTGAATCCGTATTCTTCTCGAAGTATTTCCGTTAAGAAATGATGATTTCCCGTAATCGGAATCCCATCGTAATCATTGTAAGAACTCATTACACCCAAAGCATTTCCTTCTACGAAGGCTTTGCGAAAAGGCTCTAAATACAAAGACCTCATCTCGCGAGGAGCTATGTGCGGGTCAGTGCGGGTTCCTTCGTCTCTTCCACCCACAGGAACGGAATAAACAGCAAAATGTTTGGGCGTAGAAATCAATTGCTCTTTTTGCAATCCTTTTATCATTTGCAGTCCCAATTCTCCGACAAGAAAAGGGTCTTCTCCATACGACTCTACCACACGTCCCCATCGCGGGTCTTGTGCAATATCCAAAATAGGAGAATAAATGTTCGTATAACCCAAAGCAATTGCTTCTTTGGCGGTCACTTGAGCTATTTCGGAGATTAATTCGCGATTCCAACTTGCTCCCTGTCCGCATTGAGCGGGAAACATAGTGGCTCTATCATGACATAAACCTCTGATTCCTTCATTTGTAAAATCAACCGGAATACCCAAACGGGTTTCTTCCACGAACCAACGTTGTATTAATTGACGATTATTAATGCTGTTTATCCAAGGATAAGATAACCGTGATTGAAAATTTCCCAATCCATTCGCTTGTTCATCGATATTGGCAATACCTTCTTTCCAAATTTTATTTTTCCATTGAGGAGTGGGTAAGGAATCTCTTAATACACGTCCCGAACCATACAAAGTTGCCATCTGACAAGTTTTTTCTTCCATCGTCATTTGAGATAAGAGATTTTCCACTCGATCGTCAATGGAAGCTTTAGGGTTTTCATACACATCCATCACTCCATTTTTATTGAAGTCGATCCAATCTTTTTTATAAATATTCGACGGATTAGTCCGGGAAAAAGAATAATATGTATTTTGAAAATAAACGAAAAGAACGAGTAATAGTATTGAGTTTTTCATCATCATAATTTTTCTGTGCCTGCAAATATACGAATAGATTAGGGAAATAAAAAAAGCCTTTAAAAATATATTCAAAGGCTTTTCGTTTATTTCTATTTGTTGAATTTTAAGCTTTTCCTGCCGAGCCTAAAACATTGACAACTTTATGTTTGTAAAGTTTCTTCAATTCTTCGCGAGCCGGACCTAAGTATTGACGCGGATCGAACCATTCCGGATGTTGATTGAATGTTTCGCGGATAGCGGCTGTCATTGCCAAACGGCCATCCGAATCGATATTGATTTTACAAACTGCGGAAGAAGCGGCCCGACGCAATTGTGTTTCAGGGATGCCGATAGCATCTTTCAAGTTACCGCCATTGGCGTTGATGGTTTTCACATATTCTTGAGGAACGGAAGAAGCTCCATGAAGAACAATCGGGAATCCGGGTATCATTTTCTCTACTTCTTCCAATATGTCGAAACGCAAAGGAGGAGGCACTAAAATACCGTTTTCATCGCGAGTACATTGTTCCGGTTTGAATTTATTCGCTCCATGAGAAGTTCCGATGGAAATAGCCAAAGAATCCACGCCTGTTTTACTTACGAAATCCTGAACTTCTTTGGGTTGAGTATATGTGTGTTCTTCGGCCACGACATCATCTTCAATTCCGGCCAAGACACCCAATTCGCCTTCTACCGTAACATCGTATTTATGAGCATATTCAACTACTTTTGCGGTAATTTCTACGTTTTTGTCGTAAGGATGATGAGAACCATCAATCATCACTGACGAAAATCCCATATCGATACAAGATTTACAAAGTTCGAAATCGCTTCCATGATCTAAATGAAGCACAATTGGAATATTTTTCCCCAATTCTTTTGCGTATTCTACTGCGCCTTGAGCCATATAACGCAACAATGTTTGATTGGCATATTTTCTTGCACCGCTCGAAACTTGAAGAATTACCGGAGAACTTTCTTCTACGCAAGCTGAAATAATCGCTTGCATTTGTTCCATATTATTAAAATTAAATGCAGGAATTGCATATTTTCCTTCAAACGCTTTTTTGAAGATTTCGCGGCTGTTTACCAAGCCTAATTCTTTATAGTTTACCATTTGTCAAAATAATTTATTGTGTTTTGAAATAATTAATCCGTCTTCAACAGGCCGATTTTCAAACCTAATCGCAAAGGTAATTATTTTAACCGTAAACCGAAAAAAACTCATTTAAACTTTTCGATTAAATTCAAAATATTCTGTCGACAAACAATATTTATTCTCTAAAACTTGATACATCGAACGTTGAATCGCTCTGACAAAGAATTTTTTCAACGTAAAATTTTTGTTTTTAAATAAAAATACATACTTTTGCAAGCCAAATCGTTTGGAAATCGATTAAAATAAGAAATTAAAAAACATACAACAATGAAATCAGGAATCCATCCGGAGAATTATCGCCCGGTCGTTTTTAAAGACATGTCGAATGATGATACATTTATCACCCGGTCGACTATCAGCGCAAAAGAAACTATTGAAATAGACGGCGTTACTTATCCTTTAGTAAAAATAGAAATTTCGAATACTTCTCATCCGTTCTACACGGGAAAACAAAAATTAGTGGATACGGCAGGACGTGTCGATAAATTTATGAACCGTTACGGAAACAGAAATAAAAAATAGTTGTTTTTAATTTATAATCCGAAAGGTCCGGTATTCATTATGGTGCCGGACTTTTCCGTGTATAATGAAACTATCGGTTATTATTGTTAATTACAATGTCAAATATTTTCTTGAACAATGTCTTCATTCCGTTTTCAAGAGCATACACGACTTAGAAGCTGAAGTTATTGTCATAGACAATAACTCTTCCGATAATTCTGTTGAATATCTTCAATCCAAATTTCCCGAAGTTCATTATATTACCAATAAGGAAAACGTCGGATTCTCAAAAGCAAACAATCAAGGAATTGAAATATCCGAAGGAGAATACGTTCTGATCCTAAATCCGGATACGGTGATAGCCGAAGATACTTTAGTTAATGTATGTCGATTTATGGACACGCATCCCGAAACCGGAGCTGTTGGAGTAAAAATGATTAACGGTTACGGAAATTTTTTGCCGGAATCGAAAAGAGGCTTCCCTTCTCCGTGGAATTCATTTTGTAAAATGTCGGGATTATCTAAATTATTTCCTCGTTCTTCCCGATTCGGGCAATATCATTTGCGCTATTTAGATGAAAATTCAATACATCAGGTTGATGTTCTCGCAGGAGCTTTTATGTTGTTGCGTAGAGAAGCTTTAAAGAAAGTCGGACTATTGGACGAAACTTTTTTCATGTACGGAGAAGATATCGATTTATCGTATCGCATTGTACAAGGAGGATATAAGAACTATTATCTTCCCGAACGTATTATTCATTATAAGGGCGAAAGCACCCGAAAAGATTTTAAATACGTGAAGCATTTTTATCAAGCTATGCTTATTTTCCATGAAAAACATTATCCTGAAGCCGGCATATTTCATAAATGGTTGATTCATTTGGCTGTAAATACGAAAGCTGTTTTTTCTGTATTAGGAAAATTATTTCCGATAAAGAAGAAAGAGCAATCGAAAAGAAATAATGCTGAAGTTTTCAATACAAACGATATTTCTTACAAAGAATTAATTAATCGGATGGATAAGCATCCACGAAAAGACTTTCCTTATAAAATATATAATCCCGAAACCGGCATTACGATTTCATCGAATGAAGTTATCATCGATTGACCAAAGTCAATTCACAGGTTGCCGACAAAACGTAATCACCAATACACAATCTCTTCATACAACTGCCGCATACGCTTGCGCAGGTGCAATACGGCATAATGTTTACGCGACAGCAGGGTGTTGACCGAAACGCCTGTAGCTTGGGCAATTTCCTTGACCGGAATGTTATCCAGTTCTGTCAATTCGTACACCTTGCGCTGTTCGGGCGGCAATTCGGCAAGGGCATTCTCAAGCTCTTCCCACATCAGCGAACGCAGATACTCCATTTCGGGCGACGGCGAGGTTTCGCTGTTGAACAGCACTTCCGAGAAATCGGCCAGTATTTCGTCGTCATTGTCATCGCTTTGGTAGGCAGGCATGGCTTCCTCGCGCTTCTTGATGCTCCGATTGATAATCGTGTTCCGTGCCACGCGAAACAGCCACGCCGCAATCTCTTCAACCGGACTTACGGCAGCGTTGACAGT
>JAIRRK010000095.1 GCA_031256015.1 Dysgonamonadaceae bacterium | reverse complement strand
TTGAATTTCACGGAGGAAACATTTCGGTTAAGAATCGCACAACCGGCGGATTGGAGTTTTTATTTAATTTACCGCTGTTTATTCGCTAGATTCCTGATAGGCCTTCTTCTTCTTTGCCTTGATGCGAAAAGAGTTAAAAATTAAAAGTGAATAAGTAAGAATTGTCCGACCGAACAAAACGCATTAGCAGTGCAGCAGTAGTGTGGCGGAATAAAACGGCCTAGGCTTTGCAGGCGGGGCACCCGCTCGATGCAGTCGGCGTTAAGAAATCCGGGCTGTTTGAGCGCAGCGAGTTCTCCGGATTTTAGCCGACCAATCGCTAGCGGGTCGCCGAAAAGCCAAGCCTTGATTTTTCTTGCTTCTTCTTTGTATCAAGACAAAGAAGAAGAATAAAACTGCGCCACGCGCAGCTTTGAAGAAAAAAATAAACTTTTTCTTCATTTTTTCTCTTGAATTTGCAAAATATTAAGAAAAAGTTATTAGCTTTGCAACCGGATACAAAAAACGTATAAAAATAAATAATAAACAATTATGAAAACCATGAATGATAGAACTAAAAAAAAGAGTGCATTTTCTTTCATTTTTCTTGCAAAAAGTTTGGAGGTTAGCGATATTTTGTTAGAGAGAGAGAGAGAGAGAGAGAGAGAGAGAGAGAGAGAGAGAGAGACTTATATAAACACCTGACGCTATTCGCGTTAGCGAATAGAGGAAACCACATAACATCACACTTAGGGCCGACCCCGGTTGCAATAACCGGGCGACGGCCCTTTTTTTGTTCCGTCTTCGCGGCGGACTTATACCGAGTGAACAAACAAATATCAATCAGTTTTAATTTTTAATATTATGAGGAAAATTCAATTAAATGTAAGTGTAGCGGCACTGATGGCAGTGCTGACGATTGGCGCACCCGTGCGTGCGCAAGTGACGATAGGCGGAATGACGGACCCGAAACAAGGTACGTTATTGGACTTGAACAGTACGGCGAAGGGCGGCTTATTGCTGTCGAATGTATCGCTGACAGATTTGGAGAAGATACCGGGTGGTGTTTTCGTAGGCATTGCCGGTGAGCAGGACAATAATACCGAGCTTACGGGGATGATAGTTTACAATACGAACGTAAATACCGGCCGCGGCCTTTACGTGTGGAACGGCGTGAAATGGACAACGTTTGCGATTGGTGACGGTGACTTCGACCCCCTCGTTCCGGGAGAAGTGGGTGTACTGACCGACCCCAGAGACAATGAAACCTACCTTACAGGTAATTTCGGTACTGCGGGTATATGGATGCTGGAGAATCTGCGTTACGTAACCGGTTATACACACAGCGTATACATATCTTATACTAGTAAATATTATGGGTATCCGGGAGCTAACGAACAGCCATACAGTACAGTGACAGCTAAAACCAATTGGAATAAGTCGTGGGGTGTATTGTATAATTGGGCGGGGGCGACGAACGGCAGGAGCTCTAATATAAACGAAAGCGACAAGTCCTACGACGCCGGTCATCCAAAGGTACAGGGCGTTTGCCCCGACGGATGGTATCTTCCAAGCGATTGGGAGTGGAACAATTTAGAGGAGGTGATTGCTGCTGCTGAGAAGAATATTTATTCGTCGGAGGACCCAAGTCCTATGACGTCCGGCTTCCGGGGGGCAATGAATTATCGCAATGCTCCTCTCGGGAGGAAGATGAAAAGCACGAGTAAAGTGACAGAAACCGCTAGCGCTACCAATGGTACCAGTAAGCTTGCCGCTGTCGGCGGGTTTGACGCCTTGCTCGTAGGCATCGTCCTCGAAGTCGAGGACGATGGTACCTTCCGCCGCCACTTCGGCACGCACGCGTACTTCTGGTCGAGTAGTTCCTACAATAACACGTACGCGTGCGGCCGGTACTTGACCCACGACAATACGGGAGTGAACCGGTACTACTACGGCAACCGGTCGGACCTGTATAGCGTCCGTTGCAAGAAAGACTAAGCGGGTAAATAAGAATTAAAACGTTATTTCGATTTATTAAATCATTAAAAATTAAAGTTATGAAGTACAAGTTGGTAGAGCGGAAAAATCCGCAACAGCCGCAAGCGGCGGCCCTGCGCATTTCGTTTTCGAGCGAAGGCGTCGCCACGGAAGAGGCGTTTAATGTCGGCAAAATTTCGAACATCAGGGTACTTTTCACACCGTCTCCGGTGTTGCGTAAATCCATCGAAAACATCAAGTTCGAGAAGGCGTGACTTACATACGGTAGTAGCGTGTAACTACATACGTATGTAGCACCTCACTACATACGTATGTAATATTTCACTCTATAAGCAGTATTTTATCGGTTTGTTACATAAGCAGTTGTCTTCGCAAAGGGGCAGCTGCTTTTTTGTCTGCCGTAACCGTGGGTTGCGCTTTCTTCTTCTTCTTCGTATCAAGAAAAAGAAGAACCCTGCGGACTGCCTTTATTTCAGGCTAAAGCGAAATCCAATTGTTTTTTCTCCAAATTAGTCCGAACGATTTTCACTCTCAAAGTATCGCCGAGTTGGTAACGTTGTTTGTTTCTTTTACCCACCAGGCTGTAAGTCTTTTCGTCGAACTCATAGAAATCATTGTCTAAATTACGCATCGGAATCATTCCTTCACACATATTTTCATTCAATTCGACATACAAGCCCCATTCGGTTACGCCGGAAATAACTCCGTCGAAAACCATTCCGATTTTATCGGACATAAACTCGACTTGTTTGTATTTGATGGACGCTCGTTCGGCTTGAGCCGCTAAATTTTCCATGTTGGAGGAATGTTTACATTCGTCTTCCAATTTCTTTTCGGGAACGGAACGTCCGCCATTCAAATATCTATCCAAAAGACGATGTACCATCATGTCGGGATAGCGGCGGATGGGCGACGTGAAATGAGTATAGTAAGGAAAGGCCAATCCGTAATGACCAATATTGGATGTGGTATAAACAGCTTTCGACATTGCACGAATGGTGACCGTTTCTATCAGGTTTTGCTCTTTTTTCCCTTGAACATTCTCCAATAGCGAATTAATGCTTTTCGATATTTCGGGTCCGGAGCCTTCACTCTTTAATTTGTAACCGAAACGACGAATGAACTCCGCTAAATTTTCCATTTTTTCCGGGTCGGGCAAGTCGTGAACGCGATAAACAAAGGCTTTGGGTTTTTGATTTTTGGGAACTTTTCCGATTAATTCGGCAACCGTTTTGTTTGCCAGCAACATAAATTCTTCGATTAGTTTGTTTGCGTCTTTCGCTTCTTTGAACTGAACACTCACCGGTTTTCCTTCTTGGTCAATCTCAAATTTCACTTCCCGACGATCGAAATTAATCGCTCTGTTATCAAACCTTTTTTCACGAAGGATTTTTGCCAAATGGTTTAATGTTAATATCTCCTGATTAAATTCTCCGCTTTCCGTTTCAATAATCTGTTGAGCCTCTTCGTAAGTAAATCGTTTATTCGAATGAATGACCGTCCGTCTGATGCGAAAATTCTTTACCTCAGCCGCATGATTCATTTCGAAAATAACAGAAAAACATAACTTGTCTTCGTCGGGCCGCAAAGAACACAAATTATTACTCAATAATTCGGGAAGCATCGGAATGGTTCTATCGACCAAATAAACCGAAGTAGCTCTTTTCGAAGCCTCTTTATCTATCACATCATTCGGTTTCACATAGTGAGTCACATCAGCGATATGGACTCCCACTTCCCATAATTTGTCCGATAATTTTTTAATCGAAAGAGCATCGTCGAAATCTTTCGCATCTTTCGGGTCGATGGTGAATGTAGTGGTATTTCTCAAATCTTCCCTTTTCTTCCATTCTTCGTCGGATATTTCTTGAGGTATTTTTTCCGCTGCTTTCTCGACCGATTCAGGATATTTGTAGGGCAATCCGTATTCGGCTAATATGGCGTGCATTTCGGTCTGATTATCTCCGGCATCGCCTAAAATATCGATGACTTCTCCAATCGGATTTTTAGCTTTTTCGGGCCATTTAATAATTCTCACCACCGCCTTTTGTCCGTCTTTCCCTTTTTTTAATTTGTCTCCGGGAATGAAAATATCATTTGCGAGAATTTTACTGTCGACAATCAAGTGGGAGTAATTTTTAGTCACATCCAATACTCCGATAAATGTATTTTCCGCTCTTTCCAGAATTTCCATTACAGCGGCTTCCGTTTCTTTTCCTTTTCGCTTGGCCAATAATTGAACCCTTACTTTATCGCCATTCATCGCATGCATGGAGTTTCTTTCCGCGACAAAAAGAGCCGACCCGCCATTTTCGGGGATGAAAGAGTTTCTGCCGTTGGAACGTCTTTCGAATGTCCCGTCCAGGATGTTTCCCAATCCGTTCAATTTATATTTTCCTCTTTCCGATTCGACCAGAAAATCTTCCAAAAGCAAGGTTTCCAAAACATCCAAAACCATTACTTTTCCGGCGTGCGTAGTTATTCCTATTTCGGCACTGACTTGTTTGTAATTCATTGCTTCTTTCGAATACGTATTGAAGAGATTAACTACTCTTTGAATCATCTCTTTTTTTCTCATCCGTCTTTGGGGTTTCATTTCTTTGAATTTCTTTTTTGCCATCATTCCATAATCATATAAACTAAACAAAGGTACATATTTATTGTTATTTCAGTAAAGCAATATTTGTTTTACATTTAATTTGGAGTAATTTTGCTCCTTATAGCAGATTAAAATAAGTATTTTATCAAAAAAGCAACTCGCATATCACTAATCATCGTTACGGTCCTATTTTCTTTGGTACTGTGTGTATATCTTTTATTATGGCTTCCTCCCGTTCAACGAACAATCAAGGACATGGCTTTAAAAGAAGTCATGAAAATCACACACAATCAAATCAGTATAGGAAATTTTTATTTTCATCCTTTTAATAAATTAAAATTGGACGATGTTTACGTCGCTGATGTTAAAGGAGATACTTTATTGTATGTGAATAGAATATCAGCCGGATTTGATTTATTCAAGTTATGGAATCATCAATTGCGGATTAATACGATTAATCTGGAAAATTTTGTTGCTAATGTAAATAAAGACAGCCTTGATTCCGATTTCAATTTTCAATTCTTGATAGATGCGTTCTCTTCGGAAGAAGACGACACCGTTTCTACCTCTTCCTTGTTTGTCCGAATCAATGATATAAAAATCAAAGGAGGAGACATTCGTTACGATATATTTTCGGAAGAAGCTCTAAGTGACAGTCTTTTTGATTTCAATCATATTCATATCTCGGATTTTAATGCTCATCTGGATTTAAATTCGATTGCTCCGGAAAAACCGGACATGGCCGTTGATAACCTTTCATTGAAAGAAAAAAGCGGTTTTTTATTAAATGAAGGAAAAGTCAGAATTTCTTCGGATGAAAAGAAAATAAACCTAAGCAATTTCAGACTGATTTTTCCTCATTCCGAGTTAACGATTCCCGAAGCATGGATCGACTATACCGGTTATGAATGGGAAGATATGCTGCAACATGCCGCCTACCGTATTCAATTGGGAGAGAATCGAATCGATGCGGCCGATTTTTGTATGTTTTATCCGGATATGACTTCTTTCACGGACAAATTGCTGATTACCGGAGAAATAGAAGGCAGGCTTCCTAAAATAGAAATTCCCGTTTTTCGGGCTGATTACGGACAACATGTCGGTTTGAAATTAAATGCTTCGATGGAAGATTTCAATCATTGGCAAGATACGCCTCTCAAAGTCAATCTGGATTATTTACGAATTGACCACGACGGAATGGAAGAAATAATGAATTTCGGTTCCGGAGAAACAAAGCAACAGCTTCCTGTCAAGATAAATACAATTAATTTGCATGGCCGATTACAAGGAAAACTCCCCGATTTATCGCTTCGGCTAACCGCACAAACCGACCGGGGCAATATCGATTTGAACGGAACAGGAGGATACGAACCGAAATCGGGAACAGCCCGTTTTGATGCGATACTTAACTCCGAGCATTTTGATGTTGAAACATTATTGCAGGATTCGATGTTTGGGTTAGCCGATATACAAATCCAAGCCAAAGGAAATATATCGGACTCGGGACAAATGAATATTCAAGCTGCGGCCAACATCAATCGGTTTGATTTTAATGATTACGCTTATAACCAAATCCAAGTACAAGGCTCTTACAAAGGCGACAGTATTGCCTTTTCCATAAACAGTACCGACAAAAATTTGCCGATATACTTGGAAGGAAAAGTCAATTCGGGAAATAAAAATCCGGGAGCCAATTTGCATCTGAGTGCTCAATCGATTTGCATCGACAGTCTTCATTTTTTACCCGATTACAAGGATGTTATTTTGTCTGCGGTCGTAAATGTCGATATTGCCGGATTGGACCCCGAAAACATGAAGGCCGATTTATTCATGGACAGTTTATCTTTCCGTACTTCTCAAGGTGTATTCAACGAGCCTGCGCTCAAATTAACGTATCACGCTGCCGATAGCAGCCAAAAAGTCTTGGATATTGACTCCCGCCTGATAACGTGTAATGCAAAAGGTCGCTTTACTTATGCGGGATTAATGGAGGCCGTGAAAGAAACATTTCCCGTATTTTTCCCGAACGATAAATTAAATCCGAAGAAAAAAGATATTTTCCCCGAAAACCTGAATTTCAGGATGGGAATAAACAATCTTAATTCACTGACTGATTTATTGTATCTGCCTCAGACCATGCCCGACTCCATTTTTTTGATGGGACGATACGAGCACGACGGAACCAATATGAATCTGGCTACCGGTGCGTATACTCGTTTTACGGAATCGGACACCATTATAGCCGGTGTTATGCTTAAAAATTCGGATAATAAATTGGGAGTAAATATCCATCTGGATAATAAATCATCTAATTACGATTTTGACGGAAGTATCGAAGCTGAAGTCGAATTTTTGTCCGATGCCTCAAGTTCCATCCCGGACATGAATATCACATTAAAACCGACTATTTGGGTTTTGAACGAAACATTCTTTGATTTTAATCCGGCTCAGATTGAAATAAGGAAAGATAAATACAGCATTCACGATTTATCTTTATCGCATACGGATAACGCCAATGAATTTGTGAAGATAAACGGAATCGTGTCAACTTCAAAGGAAGACAGTTTATCGATTGATATTTCCCGGTTTCAATTCGGGACTATTTTCGGAGCCATGAAAGCCGATATTCCTTTGTCGGCCGAAGCAAACGGACGGATTTCCGCTCGTAATTTGTTGGCGACTCCATTCATTTTTACCCGTAATTTAGCGATTAATAATATCGTATTGAGCGAAAACGATATTGGAGATTTGAATATACAAAGCGGATGGAACAGCGAACGAAACGGAATCGCTTTGAGAGCAACGTTGAATCATCCGGAGCGAGAACAATCCGTCATCTCCGGTTTCGCTTTACCGGGAAGCGATTCTTTAGCCTTGAATATAAAAATCAGAGATATTCAAATGAAGTGGTTTCAGGCTTTTGCCGATGATATGCTATATGGATTAGCCGGTAGTTGGGGCGCGAATATCAGAGTGAACGGAAAAATGCAAAAGCCCAATGTAAGCGGAACGGCTTATTTCAATCAGGCAAAAATCGGGTTAAACATGTTGAACACATTGTATACATTCAATGATTCCATTCACATTCAAACCGACAAAGTCGAACTGAAAAAATTTGTCGTCTCCGATGAAAATCGCAATCGATTGATTGTCGACGGTAAAATAACGCATCAAAATTTTGCGAATATTAATCCGAACTTATCCATCGGATTCAATAATTTTCTCGTGATGCACAACGAGCATCAAACCGACAGTTTATTTTACGGAAATCTGCGTGTAAACGGACAATTGAAATTTACCAAGGTGAATGGAGATTTTCTCTTATCGGGAACTATCAATCATGCCGATAATGCTAAAATAACGATAAATATGCCTTCTTTTGTCGGTGCCGCTCAACGACATCATTTCGTTACTTACGTCGATTCAGAGGGAAAACCGATTAATGATTCGAACGATTCGTTGGAAATTCCTTCCGTTACGCTTCCTTTCCGGGTCAATGTTGCATTAAACATCAATTCCAATCTTCGCGCCGGGATAGTATATAATCGGGTAAGCGGAGATGTTGTGGAAGCTTCCGGAAATGGCGTTATCGGATTTACTTACGAATTAGGGTCATCCAATATGAATTTATCCGGCGATTTTACTCTTGAAACAGGTAAAGCCACTTTGTCTTTGTTGAATCTTGCCAAAAAAACATTCACGGTAAAACCCGGAAGCAAATTAGTATTCAGAGGAGACCCTTTGGCTACAACATTCAATATCACGGCTCTTTATACGGTGAGAGCCGATGCAACTACCTTAGACCCTGTTTTTGAAGATTTACTTGCCCGGCCGCGAATACCCGTAGTCATTTCCATTGCAGCAAACGGCAACATGGAGAATATGAATCTCAAATACGATATACAAATTCCGAATCAATCGGAAGAAATTCAGCGAAGATTTGCCGGACTATTGTATACGGACGATTTCAAAATACGGCAAATTGCCTATTTATTGGCAACGGGAAGTTTTATGCCGCCCAATTCCAATAATCCGGGCAAAACCAATCTTTTATCCTCTGTCGGCTCAAGTGCTCTCAGTTCGGCATTGAACAGTGCTCTCGCCGGTGTGTTGAAAGACAATTGGACAATCGGAACCGAGTTAAAAGCCGGAGAAGACGGTTTCAGCGATATGGATGTGGATGTAAATGTATCGACTCAACTGTTTGATAATCGATTAACGATTAACGGAACCATCGGCTATTCCAACGACCAAGGAATGTCGAACAATAATCTGACCGGCGATTTTGATGCCGAATATAAACTGATTCCTTCCGGTAATATCGTGTTGAAGGCTTACAACAAAACAAACAGCCGGTATTTTGAAACAGCTCCTTACACGCAAGGAATCGGCGTTGTTTACAAACGAAATGCACGCACATTCAGGAAATTATTCGATAAACTCCTTTGGCGAAAAAGTAAGCAACTCGACAACGAAAATGTCATAAACGAATAAATCGAAAGAATATCATCAGGTATGGAGAAAATAAAAACATTAAAGAAAATACATTACGAATATTTGATACTTCTCGTTATCGGTTCTTTCATTTCTTCTTGCAATACAACGAAGTATATACCCGAAGGAGAATACCTTTTAGATAAAGTAACCCTTCAGTTTCAAGACGAGGGAGTTTCCGAGTCGGACTTGTTGCCTTACATTCAGCAACAACCGAATAGTGCCGCATCTGTCGGAATTTATAATTTGGCCGGCAACGGATCCAATTTCTTCCGGAGAACCATTCGGAAGTTGGGTGCTCCGGCTATTATCCATAAACAAAACAAAGTGGAGCTTTCGATTGAAGAACTGACGGCTCAAATGCATAATTTAGGATACTTAAATTCGGAAGTTACCGCAAAAGTGGATACCGTGAGCGCGAAAAAAAAAGCCAAGGTAACTTATCAAATATACAACGGTGAACCTTATCGGGTGAGACATTTCACGAACAGCATTTCCCTTCCTCGAACGAGAGACGAAAGAAATTCGGGAGGTTTCCGGAACTTAATAAGAAATCGCGGTGAAACCCCGGACAGTACGGCAGAAAGAACCTATTCGAACTTCCTTCAACGGAGAAGTCTGATAAAGGAAGGAACTGTCTTTGACATGAATATTCTGGAAAGCGAAATCAACCGGGTGAGCAGTATCTTGAGAAATCAAGGATATTACATCTTTACTCCGGATAATTTGCATTATTTAGCCGATACAACCTTAACCTCCAATCAGGTCGATTTAACGATGACCATTTCGGATAGCACGCAACTGATTCCTTATCGAATAAATAAAGTAAACGTATTCAGCGGATTTGACCCGGCCGACAGAGATGCTTATCACATAACGGATTCCGTAGTCAGGGAAGACATAACTATTTATTATGATGCTCAACATTACCTCCGACCGAGAGTCATTGCACGCAAAGTTCTCTTAAAACCGGGAAATTTGTTCCGCGAAAGAATGGGTGAATCAACGGTCAATCTTCTTCAATCTTTAAGCGGAATGGGAATGGTTGATTTACAATACGAAGAGATTAATTCCGCGGATACTGCTTTACTCGATTGCAACATTTTCCTTACTCCGGGAAACAATCACTCCGTTCAAGTCGGAGTAGAAGGAACCAACAAAGCCGGAGATCTCGGGGTTGCTTTGGATTTAACTTACGGAAACCTGAATATTTTTAACGGCGGAGAAGTTTTCAATATTCATACCCGTGCCTCGTATGAATTTGTAAGGTCTCGCGGAAACGATTCGATAAATAATAGTTTCTACGAAATAGGAATTACTCCTTCGTTTACATTTCCGAAATTGCATCTTCCGTTTGTTAATACGTGGTTGGCCAATCGGTTTACCTCTCAAACTATTTACAGTTTCGGATACAATATTCAACGACGACCTGAATTTGCAAGGAATTTCTTTAACTTTAACTGGAAACTCAACTGGACAAGTCAACGAAATGTCCTGACGCAAAACTTAAGTATTCTGGACATCAACTACGTGAATATGTCGTGGATTTCCGAATCTTTTCAAAACTATCTAAAAACACTGGATCCGCTTACACGCTACAGTTACGAAAACGTGTTTACCGCAGGAATAGCCTACAATTTGACTTATACCGGTGCCTCACGGGGAAGAGCGCGGTACAATCCCTATACCTTCCGATTCAGTGCCGAATCATCCGGAAATATGTTAAGCCGGCTTTTTTCGATTTTCAAGGCGAATAAATCCGCCACGGGACAATACCATATTTTGGGAAATCCTTTTGCTCAGTATGTGAAAGGGAATATCGATTTTTCACGGCTTATTTCTCTCGGTTCGACCGATAAACTGGCTTTTCGTGCAGGAATCGGAGTTGCCTATCCTTATAAAAATTCGTCCATCCTACCCTTTGAAAAGAGATATTTTGCCGGAGGTCCCAATAACGTACGAGGATGGGGTACGCGTTTTCTCGGACCCGGCTCTTTTGACGAATCAGACGGGAATCCCGCATTGCAAGTAGGCGACATTAATTTCATACTGAATCTCGAATATCGTTACAAACTTCTCTCTTGGTTTGAGCCGGCCTTTTTTGTCGATGCCGGTAATATCTGGACAATCAGGTCTTACGAGAGTCAACCCGGAGGATTATTCGAATGGAATAAATTTTATAAAGAAATAGCTGTGGCCACGGGAATCGGACTGCGTTTCGACTTGAGTTTTCTGATTGTCCGATTGGATGCCGGAACGCGAATCTACGACCCGGCAAGGGCAGAAGGAAACCGTTTCGTTTTATTTAAGGGGAAACTTCTCCGCAATTCGGCCTTGCACTTTGCTATCGGCTATCCGTTTTAGACCCGCTTTCATCACATTAACGGCGCGAAAAGGCGAACAATCGATTCGAGTAATCGCTTCCATTTGCTTCGGTTAATCCACTGTGAGTAAATAACCTCATCGCAGTTTTCCATATCTTCAAGAAAGATATTCTTGTTTTCAATGGCCACATCGCTGTCGTACATATAACAATTGATTTCGAAATTGGTTTCCATGCTTCTGAAATCCAGGTTACATGAACCGATGACGGAAACATAATCATCGGCCACAATGGTTTTGGCATGAATAAACTTGTCTCTGTTTTCATAGATTTTCAAGCCGGCCTTCAGTAAATCCTCATAATAAGAACGAGAAGCCGGATCGATGTAAGGAGAATCGGACCGACGGGAAACCATTAATCGTACATCCACCCCGCTGAGACAGGCAATCTGAATGGCCTCAAAAAGAGAGTTCGTAGGTAAAAAGTAAGGCGTTTGCAGATAAATATATTTCTTTGCGCTCAATACGATACTGATGGTTGCCTGCAATAAATTGGAATACTCCGAATAAGGGCCTCCGGTTACTATTTGCATTAAATTCTTGGTATAAACCGGAACCGACTTAAAATAGTGCCGGGTATTTTCCCAGTATTTACCGGACGAATACCAGTCAATCATGAAGCCGGCTTGAAGGCCGTGCACGCCCATTCCTTCTATTCGCAGGTGGCGGTCGTGCCAATGCGTATTGACGGCATACGCGTTTGCCACATTCATTCCGCCTATATAGCCGATGGTTCCGTCGATAACGACCACTTTCCGGTGATTCCGGTAATTGATTTTACTGCTCTGAAAAAGAGGATACCGAGTTTCCATCAACGACGATACCTGTACGCCGCAGGTTGTCATTTCGTAATAAAATTTACGGGGAACGCGCCAGTTAGCCACATTGTCGTATATGAACCGAACATTTACTCCTTCCGAAGCCTTTTTCATCAACATTTGTTTAATCAGTTGCCCGGTTTCGTCATTCTTGAAAATGAAAAACTCCATGTGGATATGGTCTTTCGCATTTTCCATGTCTTCCAATAAAGCCTCGAACATTCTTTTTCCTCTCGTAATGATTTCCACCTTACTGCCGAGCAGAAGGGGAGACTGATTATTGCTTTTCAGCAGATTAACCAAATTAAAGTAGTCGGGTAACACCTGAAGCTGGTCGTCTCTTAACAAATCGTTGAAAGGAAGACTTTTAATTCTGTCGTAGTATCGTTTGTTTACCAGTTTTTGTTTTCGGTTATCCTGACCGAAAATATAGTAAAAAAACAATCCGAAGAGGGGGACAAACAACAATATGAGTAACCACGAAACCGTTTTGATCGGGTTTCGGTTTTCCGTGAGAACAATCAATATCGTACCTACAACAAGTACGAAATAGATAATATAAAAAACAGAATGTAATAACGATTTGTCCATTTTTTAGTTATTAACAAGCACAAAGATACAATTTTATTCATTAATTACATCGTGACGTAAATGCGATGACAGGCTGACAATGAATCCATGTGCCTCCCTATTTCTGTTTTTAACTATGTCGTCCTCGATGTTTTTTCTGCTTTTTATTTTGATTTATCCGTTTTTTATTTACTTTTGTCGATTATACACACACACATCTCAAATTTACGAACATATTAAAATTTATTACTTCTTATGAGAAAGATTTGCTTATTCTTAATGAGTCTTATCCTGTCTTTGGGATATACGAATGCACAAATGCCGACAACCGGTACGGCGGGAAATCCTACATGGTATTATATTCAAGTAAAAGGGTCCGGTGACAACCGTGAAGACAGGGTCTTTACGGCTGAAACAGATGAGAAAGGAACGGAACGTGTCAAAGGGAAAGCCATGAATCCCCGAAACGTCGATAACCAATTATGGCGCTTCGAAGAAAGCGGAGGGAACTATACTATTGTCAGTAAAGGGTACAACGGTAAACAAATGGATTTGAAAGCAGGAATCGAAAACGGACAAAATACCGAAAAGCTTGATGCGACAGTCCTTTCCGCAACTCCCGATGTGGTATGGACAATTACGGCCAATAATGCCCACACCGGGTATTATAACATTCAATCTGTTTCCGGAAGCATGAATCTCCCTCTCCATTTAACCAATAATTGGGGAAACCGGGATTATCCTGTTATGGGATACAACGATACGAATGACGCCAATTCGGTTTTCCGGTTTGTCGGATTCACTGCTCCGCTAACCGTCATCCCTTTGAACACCGCCTCCCTATCTTTCGGAAAACAGGCTCAAGGCGGATTCTACTCCGAGTATCTGGCGGTTATAAAACTTAAGACCGTAACAGAGACAATCACTTTCAATCAACCGGAGGGGTTTACCATAAAAAGTCAATCCGTCGATAAAGACATCGTTGAAATTGAAGTCGTGTTTAATCCGACGGAAGCCAAAGATTATAACTCCTCGCTTGTGATTACGGCCGGAAGTAACAGCCAAACCGTGAATCTGACAGGAACAGGCGTCGCCGCTCCGAAAATGAGCAATGCCAATAACGAGTATTGGTACGTTATACAATTTGACCGCCAAGCCGGGAAAGCCATTCAGGAAAACGGCGATTATGATGAACTTACTCAAACGGCTTATACGGCCGGTAGCCCGACGGCTCAACAACTCTGGAAGTTGGTAGGTACTCCCGATAACTTTAAAATGGTCAGCTATTTCGGGAATGAAACGGGTATTTTCGCCGACAAAACAAGAGCAAGCCAAAACACCGGATTCTCAAACAATTACTCACTCTCGCTTTATCAGGGGCAGAATGATTTCCAAATATACAATAAGGATAAAAACGCCGCCAACGGATATCGGTATCTGAACGACCAGGGAGGCAGTTCCGTTACACAATATGCGATAAATGACGGAGGAAACAAAATCCGGTTTACTCCCGTTGCAAATCCCACTGTCGGAGGGTTATCCGTTCGCTCAGGTTCAACTTACAGTACTTTATACTTTCAAAAGAGCCGAAGAGTAAGGGAAATCTCCGTGATAGGACGTAATTTGAACGACGATATTTCCTTTTCGACTTCCGGAGCGTTCTCCGTTCAACCCAAAGCCGGAAAATGGAACAACCGAACCGGAGGAACTTTAATCGTATCTGCCGCTAATGCAGCGGAAAAGGAAACAGGTACTTTAACCGTTACCGCAGGAAGTACAACGAAAACAATACCTTTGTTGGTTTTAACGACAAATATAAGTACCCGAAACAAAGACTATTGGTATTATATTCAATACAATAGGGATGCTTCGAATTACATGCAGGACATGGGTGCGAATCAAAACATTGAAACCGGTACTTCGTTTACCGGAGACCCCGCTCAGAAATGGAAAATAGCGGATACCGACATTCCCGATTTGTATCGCATTGTTAATGCTTCCGGACGAGAATTGGGCGAGAACGGCGGAAACCTGTCGGCCGTAACGCCTACTGCATCGACTCAGCTTTATTTTAATTTCACAAAGAATAACGACGGCAATCTGCAACTGTATTGCCGTGAAAAAGCCGGGCATGTCAATAAAAGAAATTCTCCCGATAAGACTTTCACGTTTTACGGTGATTACGCAAATACAGGTGACGGAGGAAATGCCATGTGGTTCAACGCCGTCGATACCGAATGGACAGGAGCCGCCGATTCGGAGTGGACTAACAACGCTAACTGGACAAACGGTGTTCCCGGGGCTTCGTCCGGTGCGACCATCCCGAACGTTGCCGTGAAACCCGCTTTATCGGGCAATGCTGCGATTCTCAACCTGGTTATGAACGACGGAGCGGAAATTGAACTCAATACTCATACGTTAACCGTAACCGGAACGGTTAAGGCGGAAAAGAAAATCGAAAAGGATAACAAGGGGCAAATTCGTTGGTATCCCATCGGATTCCCGTTCGAACCGGACGGCGTTTACTGCTTTACCGCCGATAAGACTTACGACTACCCGACAAATCCGAAGTTGGTAACGCCGGTAGATAATGCCGGTGATTATGATTTCTGGTTGCGGTCGCTCAACGAAACAACGGTATCATTCACTTCCGAAGGAACCGGTGCGTTGTCTAAAGGAATCGGTTATATCGCCAAATATCCGAGTTATTTTGTCGGTCACCCCGTTACTTATGTCTCGCAAACCGGCAAAGCCATCAGTAAAGGAAACATTGGTGCGAGTAACGGCAAGTATAAGTTAACGGCCAATCCGACACTGTCAACTTATCAACTGACAGACGGCAGCCCCGCCAATGTATATTATTATACTTATAATGCGGATAATAATAATTTTAACCGCATCAAAGGAACTGCTTCCGTGAAACCGTTCGAATCATTTATCGCCGTATCGACAACCAATCCGGGTGCCTTGAAGTCTTCTGTCGATAACGGAGACGGTATGACCGGATTGAACGATTTCGAAATAAGCGATGTTGTATCGACACAATACTACAACCTGCAAGGTATTCGAATCAACGAACCGGAAGAATCGGGTGTTTACATTGTTAAACAAATCCTGAAATCGGGCAAGGAAGTAACCAAGAAAACAGTAAAAACAATCAAGTGAAGCGGAATCAATAAAAACACGAAGAATATGAAAAAGTTAATTGTATTAATGTCGAGCATACTGCTGTTAAGCAGTACGGTATTTGCGCAGAAGAGCAGCATGCAGGACCGAACGGAAAACTGGACGAAAGAAAGCCCGATGACAAGGGGTGCGGGGAATGCAGGAGGCGACAACGAAGGAGACACACCGGGAATACCGGCAGGCAATCCGGCTTGGGTATTTGTTTTAGGTTTGGCCGTTGCCTACGGAGCCTTCATCCCGAATAAAAGAAGAAAAAGAACTTAAATTTTATTGGATTAATAGTATAGGTAGTAAACAGGGCCGGTGAATATTCGCCGACCCTGTTTTTTTGCCCGGCCGATACGATTATTTCGGTGTCCGGGCCGCACTCGCTCGTCCGAAACCAAATGAGGAGGAGAAGTTCCTCGCGCAAAAAAAACCCGAGTGTTTTTTGGCAAATACAAAATATTATCTTACTTTTGCCCCACAATTATTGGCGGGATAGCTCAGTTGGTTAGAGCGTCGGATTCATAACCCGGAGGTCACGAGTTCAATTCTCGTTCCCGCTACCCAATCAGAAACTCCGAAAAACTTCGATTACCCGGCAACTCCCCTTGCCTCCGAAGCCGTACTTTCAACCTTTCTTTTTTTATTTTTAATGGCAGGTTTATTCTTCTTCCTTTTCTTGATGCGGAAAGAATTAAAAATGAATCTTCTTCTTTGTATCAAGACAAAGAAGAAGGAAAGCTGCAAGGCGAAGCCGCAGCTTTTTACCGAGAAAAAGAGAAAAAATAAACTTTTTCTTCTTTTTTTGGTAAAATATCAAAAAAAGTTTTTAGCTTTGCACCCGGATATAAACCGGATAATAAAAACAGATAAAAAATAAGATGAATATCCCAAACGAAATAAATAAAAAAAAGATTGACTTTTCTTTCATTTTTTCTCCCGGAAATTTGGTGGTTTCGGATATTTTCTTAAATACACACATTATATATAAACACACACATTATATAGACTTTCGCGTAACGTTACGCGGCATGCCCGAAAATTTTTCGGCAGGCTCCGCAAGTTATATGGCATGCGCTACAAGTTATATGGCATGCGCTACAAGTTGTGTGGCATGCGCTACAAGTTGTGTGGCACGCGCTACAAGTTATATGGCACGCCCGGAAGCAAAGATTACTCAATCATATTATT
>JAIRRK010000040.1 GCA_031256015.1 Dysgonamonadaceae bacterium | reverse complement strand
TAAACAGCGGTAAATTAAATAAAAACTCCAATCCGCCGGTTGTGCGATTCTTAACCGAAATGTTTCCTCCGTGAAATTCAACGGCATTTTTTACAATCGATAACCCTAAGCCGGAACCTCCGGTTTCGCGAGAACGTCCTTCCGTAACTCGATAAAACCGCTCGAAAAGTCGGGTTAAATGCCTTTCTTCCCTGATGCCGACACCATTATCGGAAAAGGAGAAATAGGCAAATCGATCGTCCGGATTGTATTGATTGATTGAAATGGTAATGCTTTCCCCTGCGTAATTTATCACATTATCGGTCAAGTTGCGAAAAATGGAATAAATCAAGTTTTCGTTTCCGAACAAAGTCAAATCGTCTGAAATTGTCGAATGAATAATAATGTCTTTGTCCTCTAACTGTTGATTCAGGTCTTTTTTTACTCTATCAATCAAATTCCGAAAGTGAATGGGCCGGAATTGGAAGGTGTCGGCCGAAGCTTCGTCGATTTTGGTGAGCAAACTCATATCTCTGATTAATTCCGACAGCGTTATCGTTTGTTCGTAAGCTTTCTTTATAAATTCCGATTCTTTTGTTTTATCCAAATTATTCTCCAAAACGGTTTCCAAATAACCTCTGATTCCGGCAACGGGAGTTCTTAATTCGTGTGCGATATTTCCGGTCATTTCTCTCTTCAAGATTTTGTTTTTCTCGGCTTGAGTAATATCCGTTAAAACGATTTCGAAACTTTTGTCATAGAAAATATTCACTTTCCCGATAAATTGTCTTCCCTGTTTACTGATTGAAGTTTCGAAATAAGCGTTTCCTTCGTTATTCATAATAAAATGACGGATATCCGAAAAAATACTTTCCTTCAAAATATCATCTATATTCGAAGTGATTTTGTCGCTGATTATATTGATATATTGGAGGAATAATCCGTTATAGAACGAAACGTGCATTTCGGAAGAAAAGAAACAAATTCCTTCATTTGAACTTTGTACGTGCATCAGCAGCTTTTCTCGTTCAAGGGTTAACTGTTCTTTCGTATCATTGATTCGCTTGTAACTTTTGGCAATTTGTTGTCCGATATATCCGATTTCGTCATTCGGAAAAACCGGCATATCTATCTTCTCCTGTTTCTTTATCCATTGAGCGAAATTCTTCAGTTGACTAATCGATTTCCCGAAATATCGGGCAGTATAAACGATGAAAAAGATTCCAAGAATCAACAGAAACAACAAATAATAAATAAACGCATTATCGGGTTTCAGTAGATTTTGTATTTGCTCGTCATAAGGCAAAGCCAATCTTATGTAATTGTCACCCGGAAATTTAGCGTAATACAGATATTCTTTTTGAGTAGTTGCCGATTTTCTCAGATTACTTCCTTTTCCTTTTTCTTTTGCCTGTACAATTTCCGGTCGAGAAGCATGATTTTCCGATTCCTGTTCCTCTGTTAACTGATTATCGAATAAGATATTTCCATTTATATCGATAATTGTCAGGCGCAGATTAGAAGGGAAAAGCGGCAATAAAGAATCCGAGATTGAGGTTAAATTCTTTCCGGCTCGTTCAAGATATTCATCAATAATGTCGGTATATCCGTCTAATCGTTCTTCCAAAGTTTCTATTTTGGCTTGTTTTGCACGATGACGTTCGAAAAGAATTACTCCGGCCGAAAACAGCAGGAGAATACAGATAAAACTAACCGTCAGTTTCCGAGTATAGCTTTGTTTCATAGCGGTTTCTCGTTAAAACGATATCCGTATCCCGGGCGACTGATTATTAAAGATACTTTCTCTCCTATTTTCTTTCTCAAACGACGGATGTGAACATCAATGGTTCGTTCCGTTATATAAGGAGAATCTTTCCATACATGGTCGATAATCTCGTCCCGTTCAAAAACTTTCGACGGATTGGATGCGAGAAGCGTAATGATATCGAACTCCGTTCGGGTGAGAGGGATAATGTTTTCGTTTACGGTTAATTCCTTTGCATCCAAATCGATAATTACATGGTCAAAAACCAAACAATTCTTTTTATTTTCGGATTGATTTGTTTTATTTGCAATCGCCGATCGTTTCAACAATGCTTTTATTCGAGCAATGACTTCTTTGACTGAAAAAGGTTTGGAAATATAATCATCGCCTCCGACGGAAAACCCGGTGAGTATGTCATTTTCCCGGTCTTTTGCCGTAAGAAAAATAATCGGGATAAAGTTGTTGCTTTTCCGCAATTTTTCGGACAATTTATATCCGGACATTCCTTCCATCATCACATCCAGAAGAATCAGGGAATGTTCGGGAGTCAATTTCCGCCATGCTTCTTCTGCCGAATGAGCAATGTCCACATCGTAACCTTCGTTCGTGAGATTAAATTCCAATATTTCACAAATATCTTTTCCGTCATCAACTACAAGAATCTTTTCAGGCATAAAGTAAATTTCTAAAGATAGACAAAGATAAACGATTCAATCGGAATAGGGTATTATTATTCCTCATTTTTACTGTGTTTTAATACTTTGGCATCGATATAAAAAACAATTTCTTCCACAATATTACTGCAATGATCGCCTATCCGTTCTATTTTACGGATGACTAACATGGTATTTAAACCACATTCGGTTTCCTCCGGTTTTTGGCGGATGTGATTGGCAATCACTTTGACCGATTGACGGTAAATATCATCGACTAATTCGTCTAAAGCCAATATTTTCCCGGATAGTTTTGTATTTTCCGAATCCAAAGCCACATAACTGTCCGATAACATCAGGATAACCGTGTCGAACATTTTTTCGATCATCAGTTCATCGGTTATTTCTTTCGTGAAGGACGAACAATTTTCTTTTACGACATGTCGGGCAATTCCGTCGGCAAAATCACCGATTCGCTCCAAAGTGTTACAAATTCGGAGTAAAGATAAAACCAAGCGAAGGTCAACGGCCACAGGATTGTACAAAGCAATATAGTTTTCACAATCGCTGTCAATCTTTAACTCGAAAGTATCTACTCTTTTTTCTCTGCTGACTATTTCCCGAGCCAAGTTAATATCGTTATTCAGGAAAGCTTGTTTGGCCTTTTCCAGTTGAGAAAGAACAAGTCTCCACATTTGGCTGACTTCGTCTTTTATTGCCATTAATTCTCTTTCGGTATGTTTCATTTGAAGTAAGTTTTTTAGCCGAATCGGCCGGTTATATAATTTTGCGTTTCTTCTTTTTCGGGACTGAGAAACATTTTTTTCGTATCGTTGTATTCCACCAATTTGCCCAACATAAAAAATCCGGTTTTATCACTCACACGAGCGGCTTGTTGCATGTTGTGAGTAACAATGACAATGGTATAATTTTCCTTTAAGCCGTGAATCAAATCTTCTATTTTGGAAGTTGAAATCGGGTCCAAAGCGGAAGCCGGTTCGTCCATCAGGATAATATCCGGCTTAATGGCTAAAGCCCGAGCGATACACAAACGTTGTTGTTGCCCTCCGGAAAGTTCAAAAGCCGACTTTTTTAATTTATCTTTTACCTCCTCCCACAGGGCTGCACTCTTTAAGGATTCCTCCACTTGTTGTTGGATAAAGTTTTTATCGTTTATTCCCTCCACACGCAGTCCGAAAGCAATATTCTCGAATATCGTTTTAGGAAAAGGATTCGGTTTTTGAAATACCATCCCTACATTTTTGCGCAGTTCGGTTACATCAACCGCCTTATCGTAAATATTTTGTCCGTTTATCAAACATTCTCCGGTTAAACGAGTGTCCGGAATCAAATCATTCATCCGATTAAATAAGCGGAGGAAAGTCGATTTTCCGCAACCGGAAGGACCAATAAATGCGGTCACCGTGTTGTTTTCTATTTTCATGCTTATTCCTTTCAAAGCATGGAAATCACCATAATAAAAATCTACGTTTTTAGCTTCTATCATAATCTGTCTAATGAGTTTTAACTTTTTTACTGAACCATCTGCGTAAAGCGGTTGCCAACAGATTCATCAATAAAACAATAATAATCAATACTAAAGCCGTTCCATAAGCCATCGGTCGGGAAGCTTCCAAATCGGTTCCGCTTGTTGCAATCACATAAAGATGATAAGGCAGTGCCATTACCTGATCGAAAATACCTGTCGGAAGTTTCGGAAGAAAATAAGCCGCTACCGTAAACAAAATCGGTGCCGTTTCTCCGGAAACTCTTCCTATCGACAGGATTAATCCCGTAATAATATTCGGAAAAGCCATTGGTAAAACCACTCTGTTTATTGTTTGTAACTTGGTTGCTCCTAAAGCCAAACCGGCTGTTCTGAATGAATCCGGAATGGCTTTCAAAGCTTCTTCTGTTGTCCGGATAATCAGAGGCAAAGTCAACAATCCCAAAGTCAATGAGCCGGCGATAATCGAATCACCGAATCCGAGCGTATTGACAAAAAGAGCCATCCCGAACAATCCGAAAATGATAGAAGGAACACCTCCCAAGTTGTTGGTCATCACTCGGATAAATTGAACCATTTTCCCGTTTCCGGCATATTCGCTGCTATAAATAGCCGATAAAATGCCCAAAGGAAAAGCAATAATCGAACTCCCCGCGATTAGACAGAGTGTTCCTACGATTGCGGGTAAAATTCCGCCGGAAGTCATTCCGGCCGTAGGATAACCGGTCAGAAATTCCCAACTAATCACACCGATTCCGTTATAGATAATGAATCCCAGTATCCAGAAGAGTAATCCCACCACTAACATTCCCAGTATTCTGAATACACAGAAAGCAATCTTTTGATTTGTTTTTGCTGTCATAATCAAATTCCTTTTCGTTGCGGATGGTTTTTAGAAATAACTTCTGCGGCTATACTTATCAAAATAGTCATCAAGAACAGAATACATCCCAACATAAACAAAGCCTGATAGTGCGCTCCTCCGGAAGGAGCTTCTCCTAATTCGGCAGCAATGGTTGCCGGAATAGTTCTTACCGGCTCGAATATCGTATGAGGAATAACTGCCGCATTTCCCGTCACCATCAAAACCGCCATTGTTTCTCCGATTGCTCGTCCGATTCCCAATACAACTGCCGCCGATATTCCCGAAACGGAGTAAGGAATAATCACTTTGTAAATGGTTTGCCAATGGTTTGCTCCCAAAGCCAAACCGGCTTCACGCATAGCACGAGGAGTATTCTGCATGGCGTCTTCCGCTACGGTAATGATAGTAGGCAATGCCATGATGGCCAATATCAAACTTCCGGCGAAAGCGGTTTCTCCGACAGGTAAGTGAAACAGTTTCTGAATAAGCGGAACCAAAACAACCAATCCGAAGAAACCATACACGACCGACGGAATACCGGCCAACAACTCGATAGTCGGCTTTAATATTTTACGCATTTTCTCGCCGGCTAATTCGGAAAGATAAATGGCTACTCCCAAGCCCAAAGGCAAAGCAATCGCGATGGCAAATATACTCACCCACAATGTGCCCAAAATGAGAGGCAATACTCCGAATTGAGGAGCCGGAATAGCTGTAGGAATCCATTCTTTCCTGCCGAAAAAATCCCCGACGGAGATTTTCGCTTCAGGCAAGACTTTGATTCCCGAACAATCGGAAGAAAGATATTCTGTCGGTAAATAAGCAATGATTCCGGGAGTAGCTCTGATTATTTCTCCCAATTTTTGGGAAAGAAATTCATCATTCTCTCCCAATTCTTCATCCGAATATCGATAAAATAGTTCTTCAAAACGAAAAAGGATTATTTCTTCATCATTCCCTCCCACATTTTTCCAGTTATCTATTTCATAATCGAAGATTTCTTTTATCTGAAAGGGATTTAATTTTTCGATCGGATTTTCCGTATTGACACAAAGCGAATATCCTTTTTCCACACTCGGACTGTTGAATAATCCGAATCCTTCTTTGAAAAGGAAAATAACAATCAGCAGAATGATAACAGAGGTTATCATTCCGCCGGCAGTTAAAATTGTCTCGACTATTCGTTCAATACAACGTTTTATCAGTTTCATAATTGATTTATAATGCGATAAATCCGATTTCCTGTACCGTTTTTTGACCGTTTACGGATAAAACATAATCGACAAAAGACCTTACTGCTTTTTCGTCTTTTGTAAGGTAATAATAGTAAAGAGGACGAACAATCGGATAAGTTTTCATTTTTGCATTTGTTACGGATGGCTCAACAAATGTTTTTCCCTTATCGTAAGATACATGAATTGCCTTCACGTTCTTATTCAGATAAGCCAATCCCACGTATCCGATTGCTCCTTTTGTTTGACTTACCGATTGAATAATCGCTCCTGTTGCAGGCATGCTCATAATCCCGTTTTTGTAGTTCTTATTTTTCAGAACACTTTCTTTGAAAAATTCGTAAGTCCCGGACGAGGTTTCTCTGGAGTAAGGAACAATCTCCAGCTCATCTCCTCCCAATTCTTTCCAATTGGTTATTTTTCCGGTAAAAATACCTTCCAATTGTTCTCTTGTTAAGTTTTGCACTTTATTGGAAGGATGAACCACAACAGCCAAAGCATCGTACGCTATAATTATTTCCTTAACCGTTTTTCCGGCTTCCTGTAACTTTTTCTTTTCGTCGAATTTAATTTTACGGGAAGACTGCGCTATATCGGTTGTCCCGGCTAATAATGCTGAGATTCCCACTCCACTTCCTCCTCCTGTAACAATGATTGTTGCAGAAGAATTATCTTTCATGTAATTTTCGGCCTCTTTTTGCGACAAAGGTAAAACAGTATCCGAACCTTTGATTCTTTGTGCTTGTGCCGCCGAGATTGTTGCTAAAAAGAACAATGCCGTGATAATAAAATTTTTCATACTATTATTCATTTTAAAATTTATACTGTAATCGGGTTGTGAAAACATTATCTTCCAAATCGCTGTTCATTCCCGTTACGTTGTTTGATTTTTCATTTTTATTTATCTCATAAAAAACTTGCAACAGAAGATTCTCGTTCATTTTCCATATACCGCCCAATCCGAAAGTATTTTTAGCCAAATCGGTTTGAGAAGTCCCGTTTTGTCCGATTTCATCTCCTTTTACTTTGGTATTCGGGTCGTAAGAATCATATTTCAAGACCGCCGAAAAAGGAAGACGACCAATATCCTGAACCAACATCACATACCATCCGTTGAAATCTCTCACATAAGTGTCGGATGCAGGTAAGGTCGAAGCATTTGGACTTTTACTGCTGCCGGCTGTTCCGGGTTGCTGACCGAATAAGTATTCTCCGCGTAATTGAGTAATTCCCAAAGAAGTAATCAATGAATATTGAGCATCCAATCCGAAATATTCCCGTTTAGCAAATTTGCCCTTGTTGGAAGAGTTGTTATCGATAACAAAGCCTTTATCTTTCATCGTATAAACATTTTCCGACCCTTGATAAACTCCTCCGTTGTAATAAGAGGCTCCCAGTCCGACATTCATATTGTCTCCGATTGTTTTGTTTCCGGAGAGATGCCCGATAAAATCCTTTCGATTATCCGTTTCTTGTTTGATTCCGTTTCCCGCGAATAATCCGGCCTCCAACTTTAAAACATTCCAAGGAGAACTTTGGGGAGCTTGAAGAATGAACATTGCACCTAAATCCCGTTCTTGCGGAAATAAAGTTCGGAAAATAGCGGAACGTTCGGGGGATTCGCGACGAGAAGAGGAATAACTGATTTCGTATCCGAAAGGGCGATCAAAAACGCCGGTACGAAATTGAACCGATTTCAACCAAGGAGCTTTTACATTCAAATAAGCGTCTTTAATATCGACTCCTTTTTCTGTTAAATCAATTTGGAAAACGCCGGATGCAATTCCTTCTTCGTAGGTGAATTTGATTCGTCCCCGCCGAATACCGACTCTGTTAAATGATTTTTCAGAATCACTGTTGGCCGTACCGACATTCAGAGTCGCCTCTTTTTCTCCATATTGATATTGACTTTGGATATAACCTGAAATTTTCAGCTTTTTCAATTTCAGTATATCACTCTCAAGAGCTTGAGTCTTCCGCCCAACGTCTTCAAGAGAAGACGTTTGAGTTTCCTGAGCGGGAAGACCGAAACTTAAAACAAACATGCAAATTAAAACTGTCATTTTTTTCATCTCAATTGTTTTTTATTAATTAATTCAACTTGACGATACAAAACTATGGATGTGATTTGACAGACCTTTTAAAATCGCGTTACAAATTTATTACAGTTGGTTTTATTCGCCGGAAATCTGAATATTTCGATTTAGCTTTCGAGGTATTTTTTTAATCTCTTACTTTTCACTAATTTTGCACTTCTTCAATTTAATCGGATACATCATGAATAATAAACTTTATATCTACAATACGTTGACCCGGGAAAAAGAGTTGTTCGAACCAATCGTTCCGGGTCGAGTCGGGCTTTATGTTTGCGGGCCTACTGTTTACGGAGACCCTCATTTGGGACATGCCCGGCCGGCCATTACTTTCGATATTTTGTTCCGATACCTGTCTCACTTGGGTTACAAAGTGCGATACGTGCGAAACATTACGGATGTCGGACATTTGGTTAACGATGCCGATTCGGGAGAAGATAAAATAGCCAAAAAAGCAAAATTGGAAAATCTGGAACCGATGGAGGTCGTTCAGTTTTACCTGAATCGCTACCACAAAGCCATGGAAGCACTGAATGTTCTTTCTCCGAGTATCGAACCTCACGCCAGCGGACATATTATCGAGCAGATTCAACTGGTGAAAGAAATACTGGATAAAGGCTATGCTTACGAAAGTGGAGGCTCCGTTTATTTTGATGTGGAAAAATACGACAAAGAATATCATTACGGAGTATTATCCGGTCGCAATATTGACGACCGGTTAAATACAACCAGAGAATTGGAAGGTCAGGAAGAAAAACATAATTGGTGCGATTTTGCACTGTGGAAAAAAGCATCTCCCGAACATATAATGCGATGGCCAAGTCCTTGGAGTGACGGTTTCCCGGGATGGCATTTGGAATGTACGGCGATGAGTAAAAAATATCTCGGAGAACAATTCGATATTCACGGAGGAGGAATGGATTTGATATTTCCTCACCACGAATGTGAGATTGCTCAAAGCGTAGCTTCTACCGGACATGACGCCGTCCGGTATTGGATGCATAATAATATGATTACCGTAAACGGACAGAAGATGGGAAAATCGCTCGGTAATTTCATCAATCTGGAGCAGTTTTTTAACGGAACTCATGAATTGCTGACTCAGCCATACACCCCGATGACCATCCGTTTCTTTATTCTTCAAGCGCATTATCGCAGCACGGTAGATTTCAGTAACGAAGCTTTGCAAGCCTCCGAAAAAGGATTGGCGCGCTTGTTGGAAGCTTACGACAATATTAAACGATTGAATGAGGACTCAAACGAATCGTCGGTGGATGTCGATGATTTAATCGGGAAAAGTTTCGAAGCCTTGAATGATGATTTGAATACTCCGATTCTTATTTCTCATCTTTTTGAAGCAGCCAAAATAATTAATTCGTCTCTCGCCGGACAAATTCACTTAACAACCGACAATATTCAAAAGCTGAAAGGCTTCTTCGATTTGTTTTTATTTGATTTGCTCGGAATAAAAAATGAACGGAGAGACGGAAATGCTTCTTATGATTCATTCGCAAAAGCGATAGATATGCTGTTGGATATGAGAATGCAAGCCAAAATAAATAAAGACTGGGCCACGTCCGATAAAATTCGCAACGAATTAACTGCTCTCGGCTTTGAAATCAAAGATACGAAAGAAGGTTTTGAATGGAAACTCAATCATTAACATGACAATCAAAGAGTTTTTTAAAAAGGATTTATACGCCGAATTAACCGGCGCGGAACTGATTGAAGTCGATAACGGAAGAGCCGTTGTCAAGATGGAAGTCCGGGAAACTCATTTCAACGCCGGAGGCGTTGTTCAAGGAGGTGCCGTCTTTACTTTGGCCGATTTGGCTTTCGCCGCCGCTGCCGTCAGCATTTATAAAAGTGTCGTGGTTTCTATCGAGACCGATATCCGTTTCTTCAAAAGCACGAACAGCGGAACGCTGTATGCCAAAGCAAAAGCGTTGGACATACATCATAAGTTGGGAACCTTCGAGGTGCGGATTGTTGATGAAAAGGAGCAATTGATTGCCTTATTCACGGCCACCGGCTACCGGAAAGACATTCCTCTGAATTTGGAAAACGATTAAATTCGATTCATGTATTTTGTCCCCACACTGAAAAAAACATCCGACGGGTCCGATACTTTATATGTTCCGGAACTGAACGAACACTATCATTCTACGAACGGAGCCGTCCGGGAATCGAAATATGTTTACATTGAATCGGCTTTTAATCCGTGCGAAAAGAAAGAAATCCACGTTTTGGAAATGGGATTAGGGACGGGATTGAATGTCCTGCTTACTTATTTGGAAGCCCGGAAAAGAAACCTGAAAGTGATTTATACCGGCTTGGAAAAGTATCCGCTTCCCGAAACAATAATCAATCAATTGAATTATTCCGATTGGGAAAAAGAAGTGTTTAAACGAATACATTCGGCACCTTGGGGAAAAAGAAGCTCCATCGACTCTTTCTTTACGATAAATAAAATAAAAACAGACTTTAACGACTACGCTTATCCGGGGAAATACGATGTGGTTTATTACGACGCCTTTGCTCCCGATAAACAGGAAAATGTCTGGAACCGGGAAATATTTAACCGCATTTATGCCGGGATGAATGTCAACGGCATTTTATCGACTTATTGCGCAAAGGGAGAAATCAGAAGAAGAATGCAATCCGCCGGATTTTCGGTTAACCGATTGCCCGGCCCTCCGGGAAAGAGAGAAATGCTTCAAGCAATAAAAACAAACCGATGCGAATAGGAGAAATAAACTTCAACGAATACCCCGTCTTTTTGGCACCGATGGAAGACGTAACCGACATGTCCTTTCGGTTATTGTGCAAAGAATTCGGAGCCGACATGGTTTATACCGAGTTTATTTCAAGCGATGCACTCATTCGTCGCGTGAGTAAGACAAAATCGAAACTGGAAGTTTCGGATGACGAACGACCGGTGGCGATGCAAATTTACGGAAGAGAAACCGCCCCGATGGTCGAAGCCGCCCGAATTTGCGAAGAGGCCGAGCCGGATATTTTAGACTTGAATTTCGGCTGCCCGGTGAAGAAAGTGGCAGGAAAAGGAGCCGGCTCGGGAATGTTGAGGACTCCCGAAAAAATGTTGGAAATAGTCAAAAGGGTGGTTGAGGCGGTAAACATCCCGGTGACGGTAAAAACACGGTTAGGATGGGACGATAATTCCAAAATCGTTGTGGATTTAGCCGAGAAGCTTCAAGATTGCGGAATCGCCGCCTTAACTATTCACGGACGAACGCGCGCCCAAATGTATTCCGGAGAAGCCGATTGGACTTTAATAGGCGAAGTGAAGAATAACCCGCGAATGTATATCCCCATCATAGGAAACGGCGACATTACAACTCCCGAACGTTGCAAGAAAGCTTTCGATACCTGCGGCGTGGATGCGGTGATGATTGGCCGGGCATGTATCGGTGCGCCGTGGATATTCGGCGAAATAAAACACTTTCTTAAGCACGGAGAACCGGCACCCAAAGAACCGTTCGATTATTACCTGAATGTACTGAAAAAACAAATTTTGCTGAGCGTTGCCCGATGGGACGAACGACGCGGAATACTGCACAGTCGGCGACACATAGCCGCGAGCCCTCTTTTCAAGGGGATACCCGACTTTAAGCCGACACGAATAGCGATGCTCAAAGCCGACACGATGGACGAGCTGTTTGGGATTATGAATGAAATAAAACCGGGCAAAACGTTTGTTGATAACTTTTAACTCTTTTTATCCGAGAATATTTGTAGATAAGAAGAAACGCCCTTACCTTTGCAGAGTAGTTTTTTCATAATAGTATTAGATTTAAGGTTAACAAAGATTGAATTAGGGAATTCGTGAGAATTCCCTTTTTTAATTTGTCTGTTTTTACACACACTTACCCTGTCAAATACAAAAA
>JAIRRK010000066.1 GCA_031256015.1 Dysgonamonadaceae bacterium | reverse complement strand
TGCTGTTCGTTAACGCGCCTTCCGTGCGCGCACAAGTGACAATAGGAATGAGAGCCGAACCGAACGAAGGTGCTTTGCTCGACCTGAAGCAGTCGCAAACCAACGGAAGTGCCAATGCGTCCAAAGGCCTGTTGCTGCCTCGCGTACAACTGACCGATTTGAACGAACTTGCCCCGATGCTTAATTCCTCCACCGATACGGAAAAGGCTGCGTATGTCGGCTTGACGGTGTACAACGTGGAGAGAGGTTCCTGTCCGTCGATTCCTTCCGGCATTTACGTATGGGGCGGCAGCGAGTGGACGCCGATTCTAAATGACGGTGGTGGCGGAGGCGGAAGTGACGTCGACCCCGCCGGCCCCGGAGAAGTGGGTGTGCTGAAAGACCCCAGAGATAACGAACTCTACTATACAGGTGATTTCGGTACTGCGGGTATATGGATGCTGGAGAACCTGCGTTACATACCGAAAGCCAAAGACTGTTATACACACAGCGCAGCCTCTTCTACCGGTACTACGGATAAGTATTATGCGTTTCCGAGGGAGGTATCCGGCACAACGGCATACAACGACCTTGACAACATTAAAAGCACTTGGCAAGGTTCAACGAAACTCAGGAAGATGGGCGTGTTGTATAATTGGGCCGGGGCGACGAACGGCAGGAGCCTCCCTTCAAACGACGAAGCCGACAAGGCCTACGTCGATGGTTATGAAAAGATACAGGGCGTTTGCCCGACAGGATGGTACCTTCCGAGCGATCGGGATTGGAACGATTTAGAGCAGGTGATTGCTGATGCTGCGGCAAATGTTTATTCGACGGAGGCAGCAAGTTCTATGACGTCGGGCTTTCGGGCGGCAACCGGTTTCCGCAATGCTCCTCTCGGGAAGAAGATGAAAAGTACGACGGATGTAAACACAACCGACATTTATTCCACCAACGGTACAAGCAAGTCTGCCGCTACCGGCGGGTTTGACGCGTTGCTCGCGGGCAACGTCAGTGGTAGCAGCTACGCCTTCGGGGAGCTCGCGTACTTCTGGTCGAGTAGCTTCTACGGTGACTCGAACGCGTGGCACCGGTCCTTCTACCACTCTAACGCCGGAGTGGCCCGGTACTACTGCACCTGGTCGGCCCTGCTTAGCGTCCGTTGCAAGAAAGACTAAGAACTAAGAGTTAAGAAGTAAGAGTTAAGAGTTAAGAGTTACGGTGCTTCGCGTACAATTCTTAATTCTTAACTTTTACTTTTTAATTCTTTGCCGTGGGCTGCGGCTTCGCCTTGCACACGGCTAATAAGATGCCTGCGCTCCGCGCAGGAGAGTTGCAGTCGTCATGCGAGGAGAGTTGCAGTCATCATGCAAGGAGAGTGGTAGTCATCCTGCGAGGAGAGTGGTAGTCATCCTGCGAGGAGAGTGGTAGCTTCTTCTTCGACAAAAGAAGAAGAAACCTGCGCTCCGCGCAGATTTTTAGAAGAACAAAAAAAAGAGATGCAGTTATCTGCACCCCTTAACTCTTAGTTTTTAACTCTTAGTATCCGCGAATAGCTTTGATACCCGGGAGTTCTTTTCCTTCGATAAATTCCAATAACGCGCCGCCTCCGGTCGAAACGTACGACATCTTATCGGCAATACCGAATTTGTTGACGCAAGCAACCGAATCGCCGCCTCCGACTAAAGAAAATGCACCGTTTTCGGTGGCTTTAACGATAGCCATACCTACGGCTTTTGACCCTCCGGCAAAGTTGTCGAACTCGAATACTCCGGTAGGACCGTTCCAGAGAATTGTTTTGGATTTCTCGATGACATCCGCAAATTTCTTTTCGGTATCGGGACCTATGTCCAAGCCTTCCCAACCGGCGGGAATTTCTCCGACAGGAACGAATCGCGTGTTGGCGTCATTACTGAAAGCGTCAGCTATTTTTGTATCTTCCGCCAGAACGAGATTAACCCGACGTTCTTTGGCTCGTTGAATCAAGCTCAACGCTAAATCCAACTTATCTTCTTCACAAATGGAGTTACCTATTTTACCGCCCAATGCTTTGGTGAAAGTGTAAGTCATTCCGCCGGCAATGATCAAGTTATCCACTTTGGTCAACAGGTTTTCGATGATGTCGATCTTGGAAGATACTTTAGAACCTCCCATGATAGCGGTGAAAGGACGAGCCGTATCTTTCAATACTTTTTCCACGGCATCGATTTCTTTCTGCATCAAGTAACCGAACAGTTTACGGTCGGTATCGAAATAATCGGCTATAATGGCAGTGGAAGCATGTGCCCGGTGAGCGGTTCCGAAAGCATCATTCACGTAAACGGTAGCGTAAGATGCCAATTGTTTCGCCATTTCTTTTTGATTTGCTTTTTCGGCTTTCTTGGCGGCCGCTTTTTCTTCATCGGAAGCATCCTCTTTCAGGCCGCGCGGTTTACCCTCTTCGGCGGCATAAAAACGAAGGTTTTCCAGTAATAAAGCGTGTCCGGATTGAAGTTTGGCCGATTTATCGGCAGCTTCTTGTCCCAAGCAATCGTTTACAAACTCGACTTTCACGCCCAACAACTCTGATACGCGAGGTAAAATGTGTTGCAACGAGAACTTGGCGTCAACGCCTTTCGGCCGTCCCAAATGAGAACCGATAATAACAGACCCTCCGTCGGCAATAATTTTCTTTAACGTGGGTATTGCGGCACGGATGCGTGTATCGTCCGTGATATTAAATTTTTCATCCAAAGGCACATTAAAATCTACTCGTACAAATGCTCTTTGTCCTGCGAAATTGAAATTATCCATTATTTGCATAATTGTTTCCTTGTATTAAATAATTCTGATTAATGTTGTTTTTCGAACTCTTGCATACACTCTACCAATGCTTTCACGGCGTCTTTGGGAAGAGCGTTGTATGTTGATGCGCGGAATCCTCCTACCGAACGATGTCCTTTGATTCCTACCATTCCTTTTTCCGTTGCATATTTGAAGAAGTCGCCTTCAAGGTCTTTGTATTCATCGTTCATCACAAAGCAGATATTCATTAAAGATCGATCTTCTACTGCTGTTGTTCCTTTAAATAACCTGTTTCTGTCGATTTCATCATAAAGGAGAGCTGCTTTTTCTTTATTCATTTTGTACATTACTTCCACTCCGCCCAATGCTTTCAGCCATTTCAATGTTTGTAAAGCCGCATAAATAGGAACAACGGGAGGCGTATTGAACATCGAACCGTCTTTGATATGTGTTCTGTAATCCAACATCGTGGGAATGGTACGACTTACCTTACCCAACAATTCATCTTTCACGATGACGAAAGTAACACCGGCCGGAGCCAGATTCTTTTGCGCACCGCCGTAAATTAAACCGTATTTGGAAACATCTACCGGACGGGAAAATATGTCGGACGACATATCGGCCACCAAAGTAACCGGAGAATCCATATCTTTATGGATTTCAGTACCGAAGATAGTATTGTTTGTTGTGATATGGAAATAATCCGCATCGGTAGGGATGGTGTAGTTTTTAGGGATATAAGAGAAATTAGCTTCTTTGGAGGAAGCCACTTCTACGACTTCACCGAATAATTTGGCTTCTTTCAGTGCCTTATTCGCCCATGTACCTGTATTCAGGTAAGCAGCTTTTTTTTCCAGCAGGTTGTAAGGAACCATGCAAAATTCCAGACTTGCACCGCCTCCCAAGAACAGGACGGAATAACCGGCCGGGATATTCAGTAGTTCTTTAAATAAGTTGACCGTTTCATCTATGACGGCTTGAAACTCTTTTGAACGATGACTTACCTCCATGATGGATAAGCCTGTACCTGCAAAATTCTGAATAGCTTTAATTGTGTTGTCGATAGTTTCCTGTGGCAGGACAGACGGGCCTGCATTAAAATTGTACTTTTTCATACTTATTTACTCTAATAATATATTGTTAATGATTATTTTTACGGGTGCGAAGTTACTGTTTTTTTATATAAATACTTTACTTTTTCCAAAGATTTTTCATGTGTTCCTGCATCTTTAATTCTTGCGGATTCTTTTGTGCAAACCAGAACTTTTTATCTTTTATTTCTTCGGGGAGAAAATCTTGTTGTACGAAGTTTCCCTCAAAAGCGTGGGCATATTTATAGTCTTTTCCGTAATTCAATTCTTTCATCAGTCGGGTAGGGGCATTACGCAGATGAAGAGGTACCGGGAGATTCCCTGATTTTTCCACTTCCGCCAGGGCATTGGTTATTGCCTCGTAAGCCGAATTGCTTTTCGGACTGACGGCTAAATAAACGGTTGTTTCGGCCAAAATGATTCGTCCTTCGGGCCAGCCTATCTTGGTTAGTGCATCGAAACAGGCATTGGCTAAGAGTAGGGCATTCGGATTAGCCAAACCGATGTCTTCGGCCGCCACGATAACCAAACGACGAGCAATGAATTTGGGGTCTTCTCCTCCGGCAACCATGCGTGCCAGCCAGTAAACAGCTCCATCGGGGTCGCTTCCTCGTATCGATTTAATAAAGGCCGAAATAATGTCATAGTGCATTTCTCCTCCCTTATCGTAAGCCACCGGGTTTTCCTGAAGACGATCAATGACTTTGGTATCGGTAATAACTATTTCTCCGTTTTCGTCGGCTTCAATAACTAATTCGAGTATATTCAGCAGTTTGCGGGCATCTCCACCGGCGAAACGCAACAAGGCTGCTGTTTCTTCGACTTTGATGTTTTTCTTTTTCAGTTCGACATCTTCCGTAAAAGCTTTGTTCATCAGTTCAAGCAGGTCGTCGTCGTTCAAGCTTTTCAACACATAAACCTGACAGCGGGATAGGAGAGGTCGTATCACTTCAAAAGACGGATTCTCGGTAGTTGCTCCGATTAAAGTGATTGTTCCGTCTTCTACCGCGGCCAACAGGGAATCTTGTTGAGATTTGCTGAAGCGGTGAATCTCGTCGATGAAAAGGATAGGTCGCAGACTATTGAAAAATCGGGAGCTTTTTACTTTTTCTATAATCTCTCTGACATCCTTCACCCCCGAATTAACGGCACTCAAAGTGTAAAAAGGGATGTCTAATTGTTTGGAAATGATTTTCGCCAAAGTGGTTTTACCCACTCCGGGAGGCCCCCATAGAATAAAAGACGGGACGTGTCCCGAATCAATCATCTTTCGAAGGATGCTTCCCTGACCCACCAATTGCTTTTGTCCTACATAGTCATTTAAAGATTGAGGACGCATTCGTTCTGCTAAAGGACGATTCATTGAACAGTTTTGAAAAAATCACCCCCGCGTGAGGAATCATCCGTCGGCGAGGGCAATCGTGTATAATAGGGGATTATTTCTTATTCAGACTATTCATTATTAAGGCTTCTATTTCATCGGCCAATTCGGGATTATCACGAAGACAATCTTTGGCGGCATCTCTTCCTTGTCCCAGCTTAGTATCGTTATAGCTGTACCAGCTTCCGCTTTTCTTAATAATGCCCAATTCCGCGCCTAAATCGACTAATTCTCCTATTTTGGAAAT
>JAIRRK010000050.1 GCA_031256015.1 Dysgonamonadaceae bacterium | reverse complement strand
GCTATTGTCGGAATAGCTGTCGGACATCTCGGAATGAACTTGTTTGATGATTATTTCGATTACAAAGTCAAAGAATCCGGATTCCGGGATACATTGAATAGAAAGGGATTCCGTGCACGAATTTCCAAATGCGATTACCTGACTTCGGGACAAGCAACTGTCCGGGAATTACTTTTTGCCGGTATCTTGTTTGGGGCGACAGCTTTACTCATTGGAGTTATTATTTGGCTCTTTCGAGGAAATTTTATCCTGTGGATTTCTTTATCGACCGCCGTTATCGGCTTATCTTACTCCGCTCCTCCTCTGCGTTTGAGCTATCATGGACTGGGAGAATGGGTCATCGGCTTGATTTTCGGTCCGCTTTTAATGACCGGAGTTTACTATGCAACTTGCGGACATTGGGATTGCTCTATGCTGTTTGTTTCCATTCCCGTGGGAGTGTTGGTAACCAATATTGTATATTCTCATTCAATCATGGATTATGAACCGGACAAGGAAGTGGGGAAAATGACTTTTGCCATTTTATTGAAGACCCAAAGAAATATGTTGATATTTCACCGGCTATTAGTTAATTCGGCTTATGTAATTATTGCGGCGGGAGTATTTTCAGGGTATTTATCATACGGTTATTTGATTGTTTTTCTGACTTTTCCTTTGGCGGTATACCATCAATACCTGATGGTTCAATTTGTAAAAAATCCCGACAGAAGTTTCAATCCGAAATGGTGGATGGGACCGATGGGTGACCGGGAAAGAATAAAAACAGCCGGAATCGAATGGTTTATGATTCGCTGGCTTTTAGCCCGGAATCTCTTGTCGTTTTTTTGTTTGGTAATTCTTATTGTTTCTTTTATTCCTTGATAAATCATGAAATCATTCCTATATCTTCCCTGGTGGTTTTTCAAAGCAAAGTTTTCAGGTTCTAAAAAGCCTTTGCAATCGGTTATCTTTATTAATGATAATTGTAATTTAGCTTGTAAACATTGTTCGGTTTACAAATCCGAAAATCCGAATATCAAATCCTATGATCAAATCAAAGAAGAGTTGGAATATTCTTACAATCAAGGTTCCCGATTCGTGGATTTCGAAGGCGGAGAACCGACTTTATGGAAAAAAGGCGACAAAGATTTGAATAGCCTTATCCGTTTGGCCAAAAAAATCGGATTCTTCTCGACAACAATTACGACCAACGCTCAAAGGCCTTTTACGGGTTCGGAAGCTGATTCGATTTGGGTCAGTCTGGATGGAATCGGAAAATATCACGATGAAATTCGAGGCAAAGGAGCTTTCGAGAGATTGGTGAAAAATATTTCTTCGGCCAATCACCCGGCATTGAGTGTGAATATGGTTGTGAATGTGCTGAACTATCCGTCGGTGGAAGAAACAATTCGATTCGTGAAAGATAATCCGAATATCAAATCCATCTCAATCAATTTTCATACACCGTATCCCGGAACGGAACACTTGTTCTTGGATTGGGGAAAACGGACGGAAGTTATCGATTTAGTTATCCGAATGAAAAAACAAGGATACCCGATTATGAATTCGGTATCGGGTTTGAAACTAATGAAACACAATAATTTCAAGAAAGAATGTTGGGTATCTAATTTTATTACTTCCGACGGAACCCGCTTGACCGAATGTGCCGGGAAAACAGCCGGAGTATGCGAGCGATGCGGATTATCCATGGCCGGAGAAATGGCGTCGGTTTTTAGTCTGAAACCGGATACGATTTTTGCCGGAATGAAACTTCGAATGTTCCGCTAAAATCGTTTTTTCGTTCCGATAGTTTATACGGCATTGCGGCATGTTGCAGGCTGTTATATGAAATCTTGTGCAAAGCAGTGAATATTTGCACGAACACACTATCCGATTTTGTATTTTATATTCCAAAATTCATTACCTTTGTGCCTTATTTTTAGAATCATATCAAAATAGATACAATTACTATGAGCAAGAAGTTCGCTGAATATAACAAGCTCGACTTATCTAATGTCAATCAGGAGATATTGAAACGCTGGGAACAAAATAATGTTTTCCGGAAAAGTTTGGAAATCAGAGAAGGTTCTCCCTCGTTCGTGTTCTACGAAGGGCCTCCTTCTGCTAACGGAATGCCGGGGATTCACCATGTGATTGCCCGAAGCATTAAGGATATTTTCTGTCGATACAAAACAATGAAAGGCTTTCAGGTAAAACGGAAAGCCGGATGGGATACACACGGATTACCCGTAGAGTTAGGGGTAGAGAAAGCATTGGGTATCACCAAAGAAGATATAGGCAAAAAAATATCGGTGGAAGAATACAATGCGGCCTGTCGGAAAGATGTAATGAAATATACCAAAGAATGGGAAGACTTAACAAATAAAATGGGATATTGGGTAGATATGGATGATCCGTATATTACTTACGATAACCGTTATATCGAAACCCTGTGGTGGCTTTTAAAAGAACTGTACAAGAAAGGATTATTATATAAAGGATATACCGTTCAACCTTATTCTCCTGCCGCAGGAACGGGATTAAGTACGCATGAATTAAATCAACCGGGTTGTTATCGTGATGTGAAAGACACAACATGTGTCGCTCAATTCAGGATTATAAATCCCATGCCGCAAATGAATGAGTTCGGAGAAGCTTTTTTCTTGGCTTGGACGACCACTCCTTGGACTCTTCCTTCCAATACGGCTCTGGCCGTTGGTCCTGATATAGAATATCTGGCCGTACAATCGTATAATCCTTATTCCGGTAAACCGATGACGGCTGTCGTTGCAAAAGATTTATTATATGCTCAATTCAACGAAAAAGCAAAAGACATTCCTTTAGAAGATTACAAATCGGGAGATAAACTCATCCCATTCAAAGTAGTTGCCTCTTGGAAAGGAAAAGAATTGGCAGGAATGGAATATGAACAACTAATCCCCTGGGTACAACCGGGAAAGGGAGCTTTCCGTGTTATTCCGGGCGATTATGTGACAACAGACGACGGAACAGGCATCGTGCATATTGCTCCTACTTTTGGTGCCGATGATGATCGTGTAGCAAAAATAAACGGCATTCCTCCATTGATGATGGTTGATAAAGACGGAAAACATCGTCCGATGGTTGATCAAACAGGAAAATTCTTCTTATTGGAAGATTTGGATGATGACTTTGTTAAGCAATCGCTCAACGTTTCTCTTTATAGCGAATATGCCGGACGATTTGTGAAAAATGCTTTTGATAAAAAATTAACAGATACGGATGCGACTTTGGATGTTGATATTTGTGTCATGCTGAAACAACAAAACAGAGTCTTTAAAATTGAAAAGCAAACGCACAATTATCCTCATTGCTGGCGGACCGATAAACCGGTATTATATTATCCTTTGGATAGCTGGTTTATCCGGACTACAGCCGTGAAAGAAAGGATGATTGAACTGAATAATACCATAAACTGGAAACCTCAATCAACCGGGACGGGACGTTTCGGCAAATGGTTGGAAAACCTTCAGGATTGGAATTTATCTCGTTCTCGTTATTGGGGAACGCCGCTCCCTATCTGGAGAACGGAAGAGGGGACGGAAGAAAAGTGTATCGGTTCGGCAGCCGAATTGATGGAAGAAATCAATAAGTCTGTTGAAGCGGGATTCATGACTGAAAATCCTTTCAAGAACTTCAAATCGGGTGAATATACAGCCGAAAATTATGCGGTGGAAAACTTGGATTTGCATCGTCCTTATGTTGACCGGATTATCTTGGTTTCTGATTCCGGCAAACCGATGAAACGCGAAACAGACTTGATTGATGTTTGGTTCGATTCGGGAGCGATGCCTTATGCACAAATCCATTATCCGTTTCAAAACAAAGAATTATTTGATTCGGGTTCGGTTTTTCCGGCTGACTTTATTGCGGAAGGAGTGGATCAAACTCGTGGATGGTTCTTTACCTTACACGCCATCGCAGCCATGATATTTGATAACATTTCTTTCAAAACCGTTATTTCCAACGGATTGGTTTTAGACAGAAACGGAAATAAAATGTCGAAACGCTTGGGTAACGGAGTAGATCCTTTCGAGACAATTGCGATAAACGGTTCTGACCCGCTACGTTGGTATATGATAACCAACGCTTCACCTTGGGATAATTTGAAATTCGATCCGGACGGAGTGGAAGAATCAAAGCGTAAATTCTTCGGTACATTATACAATACCTATTCATTCTTCGCATTATATGCGAATGTGGATGGATTCAAATACAACGAAAAAGACATTCCGTCAGAAGAACGTCCGGAAATTGATCGTTGGATTCTATCGTTGCTGAATTCATTGGTGAAAGAGGTTGATGAGTATTACAACACTTACGAGCCAACAAGAGCAGGACGAATGATTAACGATTTCGTAAACGATAACCTGAGTAATTGGTATGTTCGTTTGAATCGGAAACGTTTTTGGGGCGGAAAAATGGATAACGATAAACTGTCTGCTTATCAAACGCTGTACACTTGCCTGGAAACAATTGCAAAATTGATGGCTCCGATAGCTCCGTTCTATGCCGACAAATTGTTTGTTGATTTAGTGACCGTTACAGGAAAAGGAAATACAACATCGGTGCATTTAGCCGACTTTCCTAAAGCAGATGAAGCACTGATAGATAAAGCTTTGGAAGAAAGAATGGAAATTGCTCAACGGATTTCTTCCATGGTGTTAGCGTTGAGAAAAAAAGTGAATATCAAGGTGCGTCAGCCGCTTTCATCCATCATGATTCCCGTTTTGGACGATCATCAAAAGCAAATAATTGAGGCTCTTCAATCGCTAATCTTGAATGAAGTAAATGTGAAGAAAATCAACTATGTCGATAATACCGCAGGAATTTTAGTGAAGAAGATTAAGCTCGATTTTAAGAAATTAGGGCCTCGCTATGGTAAAATAATGAAAGATTTGGCGGTAACAATGGCTTCCATATCTCAGGAAGATATTCTTCAATTAGAGAGAGAAGAAAAACTGATTATGACCGTTTCCGGGCAAACGGTAGAGATAACATCAGACGATGTGGAAATTATTTCCGAAGATATTCCGGGATGGTTGGTTGCCAATGATGGAAAGTTGACGGTTGCTTTGGATATTACAATTACAGATAATCTGAAGAAAGAAGGTATTGCACGTGAATTAATAAACCGTATCCAAAATATACGTAAATCAAACGGTTTCGAAATTGTCGACAAAATAAATGTAATCATTCAATCGAATAACGTAACAAACGAAGCAGTCGATGAATACAAAAAATATATTGCAAATCAAGTGCTTGCTGATTCAATTGTTGTAACTGAAAAGGTTACGGACGGAGTAGAATTGGAGATAGACGATTTGCATCTATTAGTAAAAGTTGATAAAGTTTGAATTGGATAATTAGAATAAAAAGATTAATTTTGGTAACTAGATTAAAGGAGAGGCTATAATAAGAGGCTATAAACACTAAAGTTGAGAGACCATGGGCGAAAAGACAAGATATACAGATGCAGAATTGGAAGAATTTCGTGAAATAATTAACGAAAAACTGGAGAAAGCGAAAAGGGATTACGACTTGCTGAAAGCAACATTGATGAATACGGATGGAAATGATGTTACCGACACTTCCCCCACATTTAAAGTTTTGGAAGAAGGAGCCGCCACTCTCTCAAAAGAGGAGGCCGGACAGTTGGCTCAACGTCAAATGAAATTCATTAAAAGTTTGCAAGCAGCCTTAGTACGTATAGAAAATAAAACGTATGGCGTTTGCCGCGAAACTGGAAAACTTATTCCGAAAGAAAGACTTCGGGCTGTTCCTCATGCAACTCTGAGCATTGAAGCAAAACAAGGTCAAAGTAAATGAAATTGACAAAAGGTTTTTGGGCCATTGCGATAATCGTTCTACTCCTTACCATTGACCAGATTATAAAAATTTGGATCAAAACGCACATGGTACTGTATGAAGACATACCTGTTACC